>JANPBN010000338.1:0-2901 GCA_031430415.1 Dehalococcoidia bacterium | reverse complement strand
CTCGAACTCGATGAGACGCAGCGCGTCCGCATCCTGCGCCCGATCGACCTCGAGACGATCGTCAAGACGCAGATCCAGCTGAACAACGGCACCGGCCACCCGGACGACATCGACCACCTCGGCAACCGCCGCGTGCGCGCCGTCGGTGAGTTGATCCAGAACCAGTTCCGCATCGGCCTTCTCCGCATGGAGCGCGTCGTCCGCGAGCGCATGACGATCATCGACCCGGATCAGGCGACGCCAAGCGCGCTCATCAACATCCGCCCCGTCGTGGCCTCCATGAAGGAGTTCTTCGGCGGCAGTCAGCTGTCGCAGTTCATGGACCAGACGAACCCGCTCGCCGAACTGACGCACAAGCGCCGCCTCTCAGCGCTGGGCCCGGGCGGCCTCTCGCGTGACCGCGCCGGGTTCGATGTTCGTGACGTCCACCACAGCCACTACGGACGCATCTGCCCCATCGAGACGCCGGAAGGCCCGAACATCGGCCTCATCGGCTCGCTGGCCACCTACGGCGTCATCAATCCATACGGCTTCATCGAGACGCCGTACCGCCGCGTGATGAAGGAACTGGCCGCGAACTCCGAGCAGTGGCCCGGCCGCTTCCTCGGCGAGGACATCGATGGCGTCGGCGATGCTGGCACCGAGATTGATGATGCGTCCGCGAAGAAGCTGGCCCGCAAGGGCGACCGCATGGTCAAGGTGAAGCCGTTCGTCAGCTCACAGATCGAATACCTGTCCGCCGACCAAGAGGACAAGTACGTCGTCGCCCAGGCGAACGCACTGCTCGATTCGAACAACCACTTCCTCGAGGAACGCATCGAGGCGCGCGCCGGCGAGCGGTTCATGATGGAGCCGCCGCACCTCGTCGACTGGATGGACGTGTCGCCGAAGCAGATTCTCAGCGTCGCGACATCGCTCATCCCGTTCCTCGAGCACAACGACGCGCCACGCGCGCTGATGGGATCGAACATGCAGCGGCAGGCTGTGCCGCTGATCCGTCCTGAGACGCCGATCGTCATGACCGGCGTCGAGGGGCAGGCGGCGCAGGACTCCGGCCAGGTCATCCTCTCGGAGCGCGATGGCGAGGTACTGAGCGCCGACGCCCGGATGATCAGCATCCGGTACGACGGCGACGAAGGTGCGACGGAGTACCCGCTGCTGAAGTTCGTGCGCTCCAACCAGGGCACCTGCATCAACCAGCGCCCCGTCGTGCGCACGGGCGAACGTGTCAGCGCCGGCCAGCCGCTCGCCGACAGCAGCTCGACCAGCAAGGGCGAACTCGCGCTCGGCCAGAGCGTGCTCTGCGCCTTCATGAGCTGGCAGGGCTACAACTTCGAGGACGCGATCATCCTGTCCGAAGCGCTCGTGCGCGAGGACAAGTTCACGTCCATCCACATCGAGAAGCACGAAGTCGAGTCGCGCGACACCAAGCTCGGCCCGGAGGAGATCACACGCGACATCCCGAACGTCGGCGAGGAGTCCCTCCGCGATCTCGACGAGAACGGCATCATCCGCATCGGGGCCGAAGTCAACTCGGGCGATATCCTCGTCGGCAAGATCACGCCGAAGGGCGAGACCGAACTGACGGCGGAGGAGAAGCTGCTGCGCGCGATCTTCGGCGAGAAGGCCCGCGAGGTGAAGGACACGTCGCTCCGCGTACCGCACGGTGAGCGCGGCAAGGTCATCGACGTGAAGGTGTTCCGCCGCGACACGCACGACGAGCTGCCCGCCGGCGTGAACGAGCTGGTGCGCGTATCAATCGCCCAGCGCCGCAAGGTGTCGGAAGGCGACAAGATGGCCGGCCGCCACGGCAACAAGGGCGTCGTCGCCCGCATCCTGCCGGTCGAGGACATGCCGTATCTCGAAGACGGGACGCCCGTCGACATCATCCTGAACCCGATCGGTGTGCCGAGCCGCATGAACGTCGGCCAGGTGCTCGAGACCCACCTTGGCTGGGCGGCGAACTCGCTCGGCTTCCGCGCGGTGACGCCCGTGTTCGATGGCGCCAGCGACCGGCTCATCGAGGACGAACTCGGCCGCGCCTGGCTCGCGCAGGAAGCCGACGCCATCAACGTGACCAACGGCGCCTACCGCGACGCCGACACAACGCCGTACGAACGCCTCGACCTGCCGAAGTTCGAGGCCTGGCTCCACAGCAAGAACCTCGACGCACGCGAGATCCTCGACCCGACACGCGTCGGCGTCGCCAAGGACGCCTGCCTCAGGTACTGGCTGGAGCACAACCTGGGCCAGAAGCGGATCAAGGACGTGTCCCCGGAGAAGCTCGAGGAACTCGTGAACACGGCCGTCGCCGCGGGCCAGGCGCCGCCGACGTGGGGCAAGCAGCGCTTGCTCGATGGACGCACCGGAGACGCCTTCGACCAGCCGGTCACCGTGGGCTACATCTACATGCTGAAGCTCGTCCACCTCGTCGAGGACAAGATTCACGCCCGCAGCACCGGCCCGTACTCGCTCATCACCCAGCAGCCGCTGGGAGGCAAGGCGCAGTTCGGTGGCCAGCGCTTCGGCGAGATGGAGGTGTGGGCGCTCGAAGCATATGGCGCAGCGCACATCCTGCAAGAACTGCTGACCGTCAAGTCCGACGACATCGTCGGCCGCGTCAAGGCGTACGAATCGATCGTTAAGGGCGAGGATGTGCTCGAGCCGGGCGTACCCGAGTCCTTCAAGGTGCTGGTGAAGGAACTTCAGAGCCTGGGCCTCTCGGTCGAGGTGCTGAACGAAGACGAGCAGCAGGTGGAGTTTGTAGAGGGCGAGAGCGTGCCGGAACTCGGCATTAACCTCTCAGGATTCGAAGGCGAGGAACGCATCAGTGCTTGAGGTAAACGACTTCAACGCCGTCCGCATTTCGCTGGCCTCACCGGAGCAGATCCGGTCGTGGTC
>JANPBN010000337.1:0-2433 GCA_031430415.1 Dehalococcoidia bacterium | reverse complement strand
CATCCGTGCTGGAGGTGGCGGGTCAGCTCGCCGTGACCAGCGCCGAACTATCGGTGCAGTCCACGGACGTTACGACCGGCTCGCTCTCCGTGCAGGGTTCTCCTTCGACCGTCGACATGAACGGTGGAACCTGGACGAACGTCGGAGCGCTGACCGTCGTCCCTGGCAACCCGGATCCCGACCTGCTGCGCATCCGCGGAGGGGCGGAGTTCCACCAACAGGGCCTCGCGCGCGTCGCGGGCATCGATTCCGCCGATGAGCACCTCGTCGTGACGGGCAACGGTACGCTGCTCGAACTCGATCAGGACCTGCACCTCGGCGAGTACTTCACGCTCGGCAATCCGCAGAGCTACCCCGGTACGCTGACGATCGCAGACGGCGCGACCATCATCGTGCGTGGCACGTTCCAGATCGGTGCGCAGGCGGTCGTCAATCTCGAGGCCGGCGGCACGATCTATGCGGCTGCGCTCGACGACCAGGGCGGCACGATCCACGAGAATGGCGGCACGATCGTGGTGCCCGAACTCGATGCGAACACATCGGCGCTCGTTGCCTTCGGCAGCGCCGTCGCGTTGGCTCGCCGCGGTCGACCACGGTGGCTTCCGGTCCGCGCGCGATGAGCGACGAAGCGCCGCACCTGCTCGTCGACGCGCACGACGGCGTGCTGACGCTGACGATGAATCGCCCGGCAGCGCGCAACGCGCTGTCGCCCAAGATGCTGGTGCGCATGGCCGAAGCCTGGCGTTCGTTCCGCGACGCGAAAGACCTGCACGTCGCGATCCTCACGGGCGCGGGCGCCACGGATTTCTGCGCGGGCGGCGATCTGAAGCTGACGATGCCGCTCGTCGCGGGCGCGATCCTGCGCGGCTTCGAGCTGTACAAGCCCGTAATCGCCTCCGTGAACGGCAACGCGCTCGGCGGCGGCACCGAAATGGCGAACGCCTGCGACCTGCGCGTCGCCGCCGAGCACGCGGAGCATAGTGATTACAGTGCGACCAGGCCCTGCTGGTCGAAGGGAATTGGAGGTTGCGATGACTCCATGAAACTTCGTCTGTCGTCCTGCGGGTGCGAAACCCGTCCGGCCAAGGGTGAGCCCGCCCGAGCCGGTAGTGAGCCTGGCGACGGTCTCGGTAACGAGTCCGGCGAAGCGTAGGCACGCGAGCGTGTGGGCCGTGGGGTTTGCGGCCTCGAAATCTATGTCATCCCGGATGCCCAGGGTTCTGTATCACCTGAAGGCGACGACGACCTCTCCGCTTCGATGGGCGAGGAGAGGATCGTATCCGGCGGGGTGTAGGGCCACGGCACGCAGGAAGAGGACGGCCCAGAAACCTGGGAGGCCCTCGTTTCTCCTCGACAACAACCGGTGACGCGGAGAGCCGGTGATCCGTCTCCGACGTGTCGCGCGTCTGCGGGTGCACGCGCGGCCGGCCAAGAACAAGCGCCCGCATCGAGGTACGCCGTGCGCAAGGGGAACCGAAGCCACGGCCGACGGAGGCGAGGGAGTCGGAGGGCTGCATAGGAGCGTTGACGTCGGGGAACGGGGTGGTGCCCGGACCCGATCGAGCAAAGGCGGCCCGTGTGGAGATGAGCTTCAGGAGGGAACCATGTCCAACGCCTCGACGTTGGGAGACGTGTCACCGGAACTGCTGAAGGTAGTGGAACGAGCGCAACGAGAACCCGAAGGACGGTTCCACTCGCTGGCACATCTCCTCGATGTGTCGGCCCTGGAGCGAGCCTATCACCGCATGCGCAAGGATGCGGCGGTGGGCGTGGATGGAGTCACGAAGGAGCAGTACGGGCAGGCGCTGGAGGCGAACCTCCAGGACCTGCACGCGCGGATGAAGGCGAATCGGTATCGCCATCAGCCGATCCGTCGTGTGTACATCCCGAAGGAACAGGGGAAGACGCGGCCGATTGGGATCTCGGCGTTCGAGGACAAGTTGGTCCAAGACGCCGTGCGCGAGGTGCTGGAGGCGATCTACGAGCAGGACTTTTTGGACTGCTCGTACGGCTTCCGACCCGGACGCAGTGCCCATGACGCCATTCGTACCCTGAACCAGATCGTGCACCAGGGTGAGGTGAGCTGGATTCTCGAGGCCGACATTGTGTCCTTCTTCGACAGTTTGGATCGCACCAAGCTGAAGGAGATGCTCGAGATTCGGGTTGCCGATGGGTCGCTCTTGCGGCTCATCGGGAAGTGCTTGCACGTGGGTGTGCTCACCGGCGCGGAACTCTCCACGCCGGAGACCGGCACCGCCCAGGGGTCGGTGCTCTCGCCGCTACTCGGCAACGTCACGCTGCACTACGCGCTGGACCTTTGGTTCGAGACCGAGGTGAAGCCACGGCTGCGGGGCAGGGCAACCCTGATCCGCTACGCCGATGATTTCGCGATCGGCTTCGAGCACGAGGAGGATGCGCGGCGTGTACTGGCGG
>JANPBN010000336.1:0-8897 GCA_031430415.1 Dehalococcoidia bacterium | reverse complement strand
TGGAGCACGCACTTCCAGATCATCAACAAGGATCCCGCGAAGCCCGCGCAGGTCACGCTGCGCTTCGAGGGGTACGACGTCGAGGCCGGACTGGCGTTCGTCGCGAAGCAGCACACGTTTACCGTGAATGCCGCCCGCATGTGCTTCCAGGATCGCAATGACTTCGCGAACTGCCTCGCGCCCGGCGACAGGCTTCCGCGCAGCTTCGTCGGCACTGCACGCCTCACGTCGACGCAGCCGATCGGCGTCGTCGTCAATCGCGGCGCCTACTACGACGCGACGTTCACCAACTACCGTGGCTTCCAGCCGAACGAAGCGGGGACGCGAGTGCTGCTGCCGGTGCTGAACAAGAATTACGGGCCGTACCAGGGTCACAGCGGCTGGAACTCATGGTTCCGCGTGCTCGTCGCCGACGGCGGACAGGCCAACGTTCGCATCCGCTATCTCGGCTTCGACCTGCCGGGCGGCGAGCAGTCGTACACCATCTCGGCCTTCCGCGAGTTCACCGTGTTCCAAACGCAGGAGTCGATGCTCCCCAACGGATTCGCCGGTACCGCGATTCTGGAGTCAGACCGCCCGATCGTCGCCCTGACGAACCTCTACACCGATGTCTTCACCGGCGACACGAACATGCTCTACAGTGGTGTGCTGCTGCCGTAGTGGGCAGAGTGGGGGATCGAAGTCACGCGCGTTCGGCGACGACGAGGCGATAGCCGAGATCGAGTTCGCTGAGCTCGCCGAGACCCGGATGGCGCGCCGTCCATGAGCCATCGTCGAGGTCGCGCTTCAGGCGGTGCATCGCTCGCTCGACATCCGACGGATCCAGCAGCGAGATAGCGGAGATCGCGGCGCGAGCGCCGGGGTCGAGATAGCGCTCCGGCCGCTGCCAATATGCACCGCAAAATCCATCAGTGCAATCCCACGGCACGGGCACCGTTTGCACATCGACGACGTTGAGTGCCCGGCAGACCGCGCCGAGCGTCGCAAGCTGTGCCTCCCGTTCCGCGATTTCGGGAAGATACTCCTCGATGAGCCAGAAGCGGCGGAAGACTGCGGGATCCCACGTGAGCACGATCTGGCGGCGCGAGACGCGGACCATCTCAGCGAGGCCCACCTCTGCGTCGGGCCAATGATGCACGGTGAGCAGCGCCAGCGACGCATCGAACGACGAGTCCGCGAGCGGAAGGCGCTCGGCGACCCCTTGCAGGACCGGCGCGGTGCCGGATTCTCGCTGGGAGAGCATGACGCGGGACGGCTCGACGCCAAGAACGCCCGTCGCTCGCGGCTCGTACGCTCCGGTGCCGCTCCCGACGTTCACTACCGATGCGGAATCTCGGAGCGCCGACGCGACTTGGCGCGCGATTCGTTCGTCCGGTACCCGATATTGGGCGTAGGTCGTGCCGATTGTGTCGTAGAGCGCGGACACCCTTACCTCCCTCGCGACCGTTGGGATGCAAGAGTATCACGGCGCAGCAAACGGCCTCCGGAGGTTCAACACGGGTGTGTTCTCGGCCACGGTGGCCCGCTCCCTTGACGCGCGATCGCACGGCAAGGCGATGCGATCTACCCTGCGGCCATGATGGTGCGTCGCGCGCTCCTGCTGTGCGTCGTCGTAGCCGCGCTGGCGCCGGCCGCGTCGTTGCGCGCCGATACCGCGCTCGGCCCGGGCGTGCCGCTGACCGAAGCCGCGCCCGTCGCGGCCGCGCGCTTTGGCGCGGCCATCGCAACCGGCGACGTGAACGGCGATGGCGTTGATGACGTGGCGATCAGCGCGACTGGCCCGGGCGCTGGAAGCGGAGAGATACGCATCCGTCTCGGGCCGTCGCTGACGCCCGGCGCCGTCATCACGAATCCGGACGGCGCGTCCTCCTTCGGCACGTCCCTCGCGATGGGCGACATCAACAACGACGGCTTCGATGACATCATCGCCGGTGCACTGGGTGCGACGGTGTCGGGGCAACTCGGCGCCGGCGAGGCGTGGGTCTTCTATGGACCTGCGTTCTCTGCCAGCACCGTCCTGCGCGATCCGGTACCGCAGGCCGCCGCGGCATTCGGCGTCTCCGTTGGCGCCGGCGACACCAACAACGACGGCTACGACGAGGTCATCGTCGGCGCCTGGGACTCGAACATCCCGCCGTTCGTGAAGTCGGGACAGGCGTTCGTCTTCAGCGGCCCCTCACTGACGACCGTGCGGACGCTACAGAGTCCCGCGCCCCAGAACATCGGCGACTTCGGCGTCGCGACCGATATCGGCGATTTCGACGGCGATGGCATCGGCGACGCGATCGTTGGCTCGTGGATCTCCGACGTGCAACCGGGCGACGATGCGGGACAGGTGTTCGTCCTTCGTGGGCCTGCGTTCACCGACCTCATCACGCTGCGCGATGCCGCGTCCGGCGGGCGTCTCGGCCAGTCCGTGACGAGCGCAGACATCGATGGCGACGCAGCAGACGAGATCGTCGCCGGAGCGCGTGGCGGCGCAGTCGTATTCGATGCGGCTGGCGCGTCGTACACGTCACGGCGTATCCCGCTACCGGCCGCGTGGTCGGCGACGACCACCACCGTCGCCGCCGCCGACGTCACCGGCGACGGGCTTGCTGACATTGCCATCGGCGCGCCAAACGCCGCGCCCGCCGGGATCGTGACCGGCGCGGCGCTGTTCCTCTCGGCGTCGCCCGCCGGGCTTCGCTACACGTTCGCCGGTTCGTCGCCCGAGAGCGGCGCACGGTTTGGCGCTGCCGTCGCGCTTGTCGGCGGCGAACTGCTCGCTGGCACGCCCTACGCGGACGTCACGTCGCTCGCCGACGCCGGCTCGGTCTTCCGTATCGCGATCGTCGACACGGATCACGACGGCGCGCTCGACATCGACGACAATTGTCCGTCCGTCTCGAACACGGACCAGGCGAACAGCGACGGCGAGTCGCGGCCTGTCCCCGGACACAGCTTCTTCGATGCGACGTCGCCTGATGCCGACGCCGCCGGCGATGCGTGCGATGCCGACGACGACAACGACGGCCGCAGCGATACCGACGAGGGCGCCGGCGCTGCATGCGGCGCGTTTACGACGCCCACCGACCCGTTGTGGCTCGACACGGACGGCGACTACGTGACCGATGCTGCGGAATGCAGCCTCGGCTACGACCCGGCGAGCGCAGCCAGTGCGCCATCGCCCGCCGTGTGCGCCGCTGCCGCTCCCGGCGACTCCGATGGCGACGGCCTGCCCGCGTCTCGCGAGTTATGCCGCTACGGCACGAGCGACACCAGCGCCGATACCGACGGCGATGGGTGCAGCGATGCGCGCGAACTCGCCTCCGTCAACGCCGACCGCACGGTGAACGCCATCGATCTCTCCCAGGTCGCGCAGGCGTTCGGATCCGCGTCGTCCCCCGCATACGTCGTCGGCTTCGACTTCACGCGGGACGGCGTCATCAACGCGATCGACCTCAGCCAGATCGCCCAGCGCTTCGGTGCGTGTGTGTGACGGTGGTGGTCGATCACCACACCGCGCACGTGACGGACAGGATCGGCGGCAGCGTGCCGGGGAGGCGTCGCCACTGGTCGCCGCCGTCGAGGCTCGCGTAGACCTCGCCGTTGCTCGTGCCGACGTAGACGCCCTCCTGCTCGAGTCCGTCCGTGTCTAGGCCTTCGCGGTAGACGCTCTGGTAGTCGTGTGGGCCCGGCAGGCCGCGCGTCGTCGGTTCCCACGTCGCGCCGGCGTCACGTGTCCGCCACACGGCGAATTGTCCATCGACCACACGGAAGTTGTCGTAGAGGTCAGCGAACGCCAGCGGCACGACGTATGCCGCATCGGGTGCGCGCTTCGTGACGGCCATCGGGAACCCGTGGAACGAAGGCAGACCACGCGTCACGTCGGCCCACGTCTCACCGCGATCGTCCGAGCGGAAGACGCCGACGTGCGTCTGCGTCCAGATGCGGTCGGGGTTCTTCTGATCGAGCCGCATCTTGTGCATCTCGTTGATGCCCAGCGGATCCATGTCCGGCGCCGTATCGCCCCCGAAGCGTTCGGCGATCTCCTGGGTGAACTTGATCGCGCGCGCGTCCTCTTGTCGCACCGTGTGCGAGAACGACGCCCACGTCGCGCCGCCATCTTCCGTCTTGAACGAACCCCCGGCGCTGATCGCGATGTACATCCGCTTCGCATCGCGCGGATCGATCTCGATCGAGTTGAGACAGGAGTCACCTCCGCCGGTGCCCCCCCAGGCCGGCTTGCTCGGGTGGTCGTTGATCGGATCGATGGGAGACCATGACGCTGCCCAATCGTCGGAGCGGAACAGTCCCGCCGGTTGTGTACCGCAGTACACGACGCCGGGTTCGCTCGCGTGCCCGGGCGTCACGCACCAGGCGTTGCCCACGGTTTCGCCTGATCCCTCCGGGAAGCCAAGACCAGGCGACCGGGAGTCCCACGTCGCTCCGAGATCCTCGCTGCGCGACACGGATCGCCCCCACGCCCAGTGGTTCGATGCGGCATAGATGCGCGGCGTCTCGCCGCGCGGATCGCCGGCCATGTGATAGACCGTCCATCCCGTGAAGATCGGCTCGGATACCTGCCACGTCTCGCGCCGCGCATCGGAGGTGTAGATGAACGCCGCCTTCTTCGTCCCCACGAGCAGTCGTACTTGGGTCGCCATAAACATGCCTCCAAAGATCTGTGCTGGGCCCCGATCGAGCGCCCAACGGTCGCGGCATCGTATACCAATGAGAACAAGTGTTCAATATGCCTCCGCCAGCATAACGCCCCCGTCGCGTCTCTCGTCCCGCTGCCGATACTCATGCGGACAAAGCCGCGGAGGAGACCGATGCAACCTCGATACCTGGCCGCAATGTGTGGCGCTCTGGTCGCGCTCCCGATGGCGCTCCTCGCGTTTTTTCTCGCATTCCCGGCGCACGACCGCGTGATCATGGGCGACCAGCTGCACTTCTGGGGCGTGGGCGCGACGGCGCTGGCCTCGGCCGTCGCCTGCGGCGTCATCGTCGTCGCGGCGCGTTCGCTGCGGGAGACGCGTCTGTTGTTCCTCGCTCTCGCGTTCATCGCGATTGGCGGCGTGTTCTCGGTCCACGGACTGCTTACCCCGCACGTCCTTGTCGCTGGGTTTCATATGCCACTCGTTGTCTCCTCATGGGTCAGCATCGTCGCCGGCGCGGTGCTTGTCGCGCTGAGCGCCGTGACGCTGCCGGACGCCGTGGATCGCGCCATCTCCCGCGCAGGCAGCGCGATCTTCGCCTGGGTGAGCGTGGCGATCGGCGCATACATTGCCGTCAGCATGACCATGCACGGTTGGCTCGACTGGGCTCCGACCGACGACTCCACCGTCCAGTACGTCTTCGCCGGAACCGCCACGGCGCTATTCGCCTTCGCCGCGTGGCGCTACTGGCAGGCGTATCTCTTTGCACGCTTGCCGTCGCAGGCGGCCATGGTTGTCGCGCTCGTCCTGCTGATGGATGTGCCGGCCGTGCTCCTCTGGGGCGTGCCCTGGGCCGCCAGCTGGTGGATGTATCACCTGCTGTACGGCGCGGCGTTTGCGGTGCTGTTCGCCGGCTGGGCCGTCGAAGCTCGCCGCGCTGGCTCGCTCAGCGTCATCGCCGAGGCGCTTTCGATGCGGGATGCGCTGGCGGCGCTCGATCGCGGCAAAGAAGCCCGCGTCGTCGATCTCGTTGACGCCATCGAAGCGAAGGACGTCGCGACGCTCGGGCACGTCCGAAGGGTCAGTGCCTACGCCCTGGCGATCGGCGGATCGCTGAACCTCGGAGCGTCGGATTTGCGCGACCTCGCTCTTGCAGCCGAGCTGCACGATGTCGGGAAGATCGGTACGCCCGACGCCATCCTGCTCAAGCCCGGCAAGCTGACGGAGGAGGAGTTTGCCGCCATGCGCACCCACGCTGGTCGTGGACGCGATATCGCCTCGTCGGTACGGACCATCCGTCACATCGCGCCGATAATTGGCGCCCACCACGAGCGCATGAACGGACGGGGCTACCCGAACGGGCTCGCCGGCGACGGTATTCCGCTGCTCGCCCGGATCATCGCTGTCGCCGACACGTACGACGCCATGACCTCCGACCGGGCATATCGCGGGGCGATGTCTCGCGATGCCGCCATCGCCGAACTCATCCGCGTTCGGACGGAGGAACTCGACGCCGCCTGCGTGGATGCCTTCGTTGCCTGGCTCTCCCGGGAACGCGGGTCGTCCGGCCGCCCCTCGGCCGCAGCCTGAGGTCGATCCGCTAGCTTCTTGTCAAATCCGCAACGCTCGGGTACGATCCGCAAATCCCTGCGGGGATGTACTCGCGCCGCGCTGCGAGCCGTTGGCGGCAGGGACCTTATCGATGACGGGCGCCTTGAGCGCTCGTCGCTTGCTTATCCGCCTGTTCCAGATGCGTTGCGATATCGATTGTGAAGTGTGTTACAATTGCCCACTTCACGCATTCCGGATTCAAGTATGCATAACGCACGAGAACACAGGCCCACGATGGGATGCCTGCAGGCACCGGCTTTCTCGCAGACATTGCGGGTACGCAGCCTGATTGCGACGGCGGGGCCGTTGGCCCGGCTTCTGGAAGGGAGGGAACGTGCCTGAGCGATTGAACACGCGACCCCTTCCGTTCAGCGCGGTGCCACCTGCTAGCGGCCTGTACGACCCACGCTTCGAGCATGACGCATGTGGTGTCGGCTTTGTTGTTGACGTAACGGGGACGCGGAGCCGCGACATCGTCGACACGGCCCTCGGCGCGCTCTGCAATCTCGACCATCGCGGCGCGTCGGGCGCCGAGGTCAATACGGGCGACGGCGCCGGCATCCTCATCCAGGTGCCAGACGCGTTCCTCCGCGGTGTCACGCGATTCTCGCTGCCGCCGCAGGGCGCGTACGGCGTCGGTCTCGCGTTGCTTCCAGCCGACGCTGCTGAAGCCGACAGAGCCCGTGGGCTCATCGAGCAACTCACCGAGCAGCAGGGGCTGCACGTCATCGGCTGGCGCAGTGTCCCGATCGACGATTCGATGATTGGGCCGACGGCGCGGGCCGTCATGCCAAGCTTCTGGCACTGCTTCGTGACGGATCCTGCCGGCACCGGCGGCATAGAACTCGACCGCAAGCTCTTCATCCTCCGCAAGCGCGTCGAGCACGAGATTCCCGCGGAGCTCGAGGTCTACTTCGCGTCGCTTTCGAGTCGTACGCTCGTCTACAAGGGCATGCTGACGACGCCCCAACTGGCAGCGTTCTTCGTCGATCTCGGCGATGAGCGCATCGAGTCGGCGCTAGCCCTCGTGCACAGCCGGTTCTCGACGAACACCTTCCCGTCGTGGCCGCTCGCGCACCCGTACCGCTTCATCGCTCACAACGGCGAGATCAACACCGTCCAGGGCAACCGAAACTGGATGCGCGCCCGTGCGGCTCAGATGTCGACGCCGCTCATCCCGGATCTCGAGCGCGGCTATCCGATCATCACGGCGGGTTCGCCGTCCGACACGATGAGCTTCGATGAGTGCCTGGAGCTGATTCATCTCAGCGGTCGCTCGCTGGCCCACGCAGTCCTGATGATGATCCCGGAGGCATGGGAGAACCATGCGACGATGTCGGCCGCTCGCCGCGCGTTCTACCGATACCACTCGTCGCTCATCGAGCCGTGGGACGGGCCAGCCTCGATTGCATTCTCGGACGGCACCGTGATTGGCGCGGTGCTCGACCGCAACGGCCTGCGCCCGAGCCGCTACTGGGTCACCGACGACAACCGCGTGATCATGGCGAGCGAGACCGGCGTCGTCAACATCGATCCGTCGCGGGTCGTGAAGAAGGGCCGCCTCAAGCCGGGGAAGATGTTCCTCGTCGATACGTCCCTCGGCCGGATCGTCGGGGACGAAGAGATCAAGTCGAATCTCGCGGCCGAGCACCCGTACGAGAAGTGGTGCGACGAAGGGCTCGTGCGCCTGGGCGATCTGCCGGATCGCAAGCACGTCGTCTACTCGCACCAGTCTGTCGTCCGGCGCCAGATGACGTTCGGCTACACCCACGAGGAACTGAAGCTGCTCGTCGCGCCCATGGCAAAGCTCGGCACCGAGGCGATCGGGTCGATGGGCACTGACACACCCATCGCTGTGCTGTCCGACCGGTCACGCCTGCTCTTCGACTATTTTCAACAGCTGTTCGCGCAGGTCACCAATCCGCCGCTCGACGCGATTCGTGAAGAGCTCGTCACGTCGCTCGCATCGTCGATTGGCGCGGAGGGGAACCTCCTCGACTCGCAGCCTGACGCGTGCCACCAGATTGCCCTGCCGTTCCCGATTCTCGACAATGACGAGCTCGCGAAGCTCATCCACATCAACGATGACGGCGATCGCCCAGAGTTCGCGGCGCGCGTTATTCCCGGCTTCTACAAGGTCGCTGGCGGCGGCGCTGCATTGAAGGAAGCGCTCGCCCGCGTCCGCGCTGAAGTCGTCACGGCAATCGACGAAGGTGCGCGGATCATCGTGCTGTCGGACCGCGACTCCGGGCCGGATCTGGCGCCCATCCCGTCGCTGCTGCTTGTGTCTGCCGTACACCACCACCTCATCCGCGAGCTGAAGCGGACGCAGGTTGGCCTTGTACTCGAGACGGGCGACGCGCGAGAAGTGCACCACATGGCGCTCCTCATCGGCTACGGCGCCGGGGCGATCAACCCGTACCTCGCCTTCGAGTCCATCGAAGACCTCGTCGCGCAGGGCCTGTACGGGCTGGAAAAGATCGATCCGCACCAGGCCATCAAGAACTACGTGAAGGCGGCCGGGAAGGGCGTCCTGAAAGTGATGTCCAAGATGGGCATCTCCACGGTGGCGTCGTATCGCGCCGCGCAGGTGTTCGAAGCGATCGGCCTCGGCCACGAACTCGTCGACGAGTACTTCACGGG
>JANPBN010000335.1:0-4631 GCA_031430415.1 Dehalococcoidia bacterium | reverse complement strand
CTCGTGGGCGTGACGGGCGTGCTGGTTGGCGTGACCGGCGTGCTCGTGGGCGTGACGGGCGTGCTGGTAGGCGTGACCGGCGTGCTCGTCGGCGTGACGGGCGTGCTCGTCGGCGTCACCGGCGTGCTGGTCGGGGTTACCGGCGTGCCGGTCGGCGTGACGGGCGTGCTGGTCGGCGTGACCGGCGTGCCGGTCGGCGTGACCGGCGTGCTGGTCGGCGTCACCGGCGTGCTGGTCGGCGTGACCGGCGTGCTGGTCGGCGTCACCGGCGTGCTGGTCGGTGTCACTGGCGTCGGTGTCGGAGCGGCTGCGCCAATCGTGGCGCCCGAGCAGACGGCAGCAACACCGCTCACCGGGTTGCAACTGCCCAGTTCGTTGCCGTCGATGTCACCCATGTTGGCGTTCGCGAGCGTCAGCGTCGTCGTGCCTTGTGCAAGCACGCTGTAGCGCACCGTCGCAATCTTCACGACGTTGCCGGGCGTCACATTTGGCCCGGGGCTTGCAGAATCGCCGACGAAACACACCAGCATCGACGCGTCGAAGCCAGTGTTCCCGACGGTCGCACCGCCGTCGCCGAGGAAGTCTGCATTCAGGTCATCGTAGTCGGGCGATGGTGGCGAGCACGACCACGCACCGACCGGGTCGGCGAAGTCCGGGTTCGAGTTGTTCGAGGCCACTCCCACCGCCGGCGGGAGCGCGGTGATCTTCGTGTCGTCGTTCGTTACGACGTGAAGACCGATCGCGGACACGTTCGCCGATGCGTAGCACGGCGATACGCCCGCGGTACATGGAAGCGGTGGTACGCCGACGTAGACGTCGACATCGATGGTCTGCCCATTCGCGGGCGAGGGACATGCGTCCTGGATACCCCCGGCGACGATGTCACAGTCCAGTGCCAGGTAGATGCCGTTCGGCGGTATTGTCACCGCCGCGTTCGTCGATGTCGCCGAGAATAGCCGCGGCATCGTCACGGCAACTGCCAGGATCATTGCGAGTGTGAGCGTACCCGCCCACACGCGCCCGTGTACGATTCTTCCTAAAGTCATTTCGTCACCCTTAATAGCAGCCACACTGCCACTCAGACCGGACGCAAATGTCCGGTACCCATTCCCCCAAAACGCGTGATGTGCCGCTGTGCGGAGTTCAGCAGCGATACCCCGGCGTACGTGTGGCTGCGGTGCAGAGGCGCCTCGAACGACGCCCGCGGCAAAAACGTACGCCTGATGTAGCAGGTCCGGCTGCCTCTAGCAGGGAGAGGCGGGGCCAACCCGACAGGAGTATACGATAACCTAGTCGGACAAACGCAAGCGATCTGGAGCCCTCTGCATGGCACATCCGCATCAAGTCGGTCCCACATTGAAGTTCGAAGGCATGATCGGCTACGCCGTCGCCGAGGCGGAGGAGGCCGAGCACTTCTTCGAGCATACGCTCGGACTGCCGCCCGGCGTCGATGATGGGGCCCTTCGCCTCTACCAGCTCTCGGACGACCTCACCCTCGTCGTAGACGTGACCGGCGCGATGAACGGGGCGCCTCCTTACATGATCTTCAGCGCACCGAACATAACCGAGGCCGCCGAGCACTTTCTGCAGCGCGGCTGCCAGGTCGGCGAACTCCCGTGGGCCAGCGGCAACGGCTTCGTCGCCAAGTCCGCCGAGGGGCACGTCGTCTGCATCGTCGATGCGGCCGCATTCGAGGACTAGGTTCACATACGGACTCACGGCAGCGGCAGGGTGCCAGCCGTTGGTCGCTCGTACAACGCGTCGGCCGGAAGATCCGGCTGATGCGCCGCCTCGACCGCCAGGGCGTCGCAACGCTCGTTTTCTTTGTCGCCGTTATGGCCGCGCACCCAAACGAACGTGACCTGATGCGTCTCGCACAACGCCAGCAGCTCCTGCCATAGGTCGATGTTCACCGTCGGACGCTTGCTGGCGAGTCGCCAGCCATTCTTCCGCCAGCCCTGCGGCCAACCCTGCTGCATCGCCTTCACGACATACAGCGAATCACTATGCAGCGCGACCGCGATCGGCTCCTTGAGCGCTCGCAGCGCGACGATCGCGCCCAGCAGCTCCATCCGGTTGTTCGTCGTCAGCCGGAATCCGCCCGAGAGCTCCCGCCGGTGTCCCTTGTACAACAGCACCGCGCCATAGCCCCCAGGCCCGGGATTGCCGATGCACGCGCCGTCGGTGTAGATGGTCACGCCTTCGGCCATGCCGTCATGTCCCTCTCGAAGGTCCGCGCTGAGACGGCTACGGCTTCGTCGCGACGCGCTCCGTCGCTTCGCGGAAGCGGCGGTGGTGCTCCGGCGACTCGCGCAGCACGAGATTCCAGCGCGCCTCGGTGTCGATGCCGTCGTCAGCGTGCGTCGCCCGGTCGATGGTCTCCTTCGTACCGATGAGCGCCTCCAGTGAGTTGGCAGCGACCTGGCGCGCCATCTCCATCGCCGCCGCCTCCGCATGCGCGTGCGGCACGACGCTGTTGACCAGGCCCATGCGAAGCGCCTCGTCCGCCTTCACGACCCGCGCCGTGAAGAGCAACTCCTTCGCGTATGCCGGCCCGATGATGCGCGGCAGATGCGACGCGCCGACGACGAGACCATACGCCGCGCCCGGAAACCGGAACGCCGCCTGATCCGAGGCGACCCGCACATCGCACAACGTCGCAACCAATGCCCCGCCACCGTAGGCAATGCCGTTGATACAGCCGATCAGCGGCTTCGGATAACGCGCGATCCGCTCGAGCGTCACGTACATGCCCTCGCTACGGCCCGTGCCCTCGATCGAAGCGATCGCCTCTGTCATGTCGGCGCCCGCGCTGAACGCCGTGCCGCTACCCGTGAGTACCGTGCAGACAATGCTCGCGTCCCGCTCGACGTCATCGAACGCCGCCCGCACGGCGTCGGAAAGCTCGCGATTGAACGCGTTGTACTTCTCCGTGCGCGCCATGCGGATCACCGCGACGCCGCCGTCCCGCTCGATGCGTACCAGTTCACCCATGCCGAAATCCTATCGCGCGTGCCCATACGCCGGTAGCATCCCCCTCGACGTCGCACCGCGCACGGGCGTATGCTGGCCCCAATCCGCCCGCGGGGGCGTTCCAGCGCAGGAGCCACCACATGCCCACCTATGTCGTCCTCTACAAATTCACGTCCGAAGGCATCAAGACGGTACGCGACTCCGTGAAGCGCGCCGGGCGCATCCGCCAGGCCAACGCCCGCGCCGGCTTCACCGTCCGCGAGGTGTTCTGGACGCAGGGCCAGTACGACATGGTCGCGCTCGTCGAAGCACCGTCCGAAGAGACGATGATGGGCGCCATGCTCAACGTCGTCTCCGCCGGCAACGTCCAGGCCACCACCATGCGGGCGTTCGATGCTGTCGAAATGTCCCGCATCCTCGCCACCGTCCCCAAGCTCGAAGGCGACGACGAGGCGTAGCTGCAACGCCGCTCTACGGCGTACCGATGTTCGGCGTCTCGATACCCAGCAGTGCCAGGTAATGGAAGATGTCCGCGCGATGGTGGATGTCGTGCTCCAGTAGATGGAACGCCATCCAGTGACCACTGAACCGCTCCGGCGGATCGGCGTCGGCGTCGTCGTACATCGCCGCCAGCTTCTCCGGCTGCGCGAGGAACCGCGCCAGGCGATCCCACGTCCGTGCGTACGCCGACACGATCTCGTCCTTCGTCCGCACTGACGTCCACACAGAAGGCACGCTCTCGCCATCGCCGGTGCCTTCGAGCCATCCATCGCGTGTTGCTGCGATGTGCAGCATGATGCCGCGGAAGTTCCACAGCTCAGGCTTCGGCGACCAGTTGAGCTGATCCTCCGGGACGAGCGCAACGAGGCGGATCAGGTCTTCATTGAACCGCGCCCAGACGGGCGTGATGTCCAGCGGTGGATAGTCGCTCGACGGATCGGACATGGTCGTCTCCTTCTGATCTCAAAAACGCCTGCGCTGCATCATACTGCGCGCCCTCTGCGCATCCCGCTTCGTTAGCCGAGCCGATACGCTGCCCGTCATGGCCTACGGACGCTACTCCGAAGCAGTCGACTACCTCCAGCGTCGCCTCTGGCTCGAGCTGCCGATCGTCCCGGTCGAGCGCGCGCTCCAGTCCCGAGTGCTCCGCCTGCTCGAGCACCTCGGCAATCCCCATCGGGCGTTCCCGGTGCTGCACGTCGCCGGCAGCGCTGGCAAGGGCTCGACCTCGACCATCGCAGCATCTGTGCTTAATGCCGCCGGGCTTCGCACCGGCCTCTACACGTCGCCGCACCTCCAGACATTCATCGAGCGCATCAAGATCGGCGAACGACTCGTGCCTCCGGCGCGCTTCGCCGACACGGTGCTCGGCCTCGACCCGCTCGTCAGGCGCATGCACCTCGATGTCCTCGACGGCGTTGGCCGCGGCCGCCCATCGCTCGTCGAAGTCGCATTTGCAGCCGGACTCCGCTACTTCGCCGAGGAGCGCTGCGAGGCGGCGGTCATCGAAACCGGCCTCGGCGGTCGCACCGACTGCACGAACGTCTTCGAGAGCGCTCCCGCCATCGTCATCACCAACATCGACTACGAACACCGCGAACGCCTCGGCTGGACGCGCACCTCGATCGCCGGACACAAGGCTGGCATCATCCACGGCC
>JANPBN010000334.1:0-4968 GCA_031430415.1 Dehalococcoidia bacterium | reverse complement strand
CCGCTGCAGGATCGCCTGCAGACGCCGCGACGCCAGGATCTCTTCGTGCATCGCCGCTTCTAGCGCCGGCTGGTACGACGAAAGACTCGCCGTCTCGCCGCCGAGGTAGCGTTGCGCTTCCTCCGCGGCGATGCGACCGCTCACGAACGCGGCCCAGATGCCCTCGCCCGAAAGCGGATCCACCAGACCGGCGGCGTCGCCTGCAAGCATCGCCGGTCCGCGGACGACATCGGCCCGATCGCGCCGTAGCGGAAGCTGGTATCCGCGGTGGCCGAACATCCGTGACTCGTCGAAACCATAGTACGCACAGTACTTCGAGAGCCGCGCACGCAGCGTCGGGCCGATGTACTTCCAGCCGCCGACGCCGATGTTCAGGTGATCGCCCTTCGGAAAGACCCACGCATAACCGCCCGGCGTACCGCCGATGTCGAGCGCGATGAATCGCGACCACTGCTCCATCAGTGCGTCGGTGGCGGGGTAATTCGCCTCGAAGGCCACCGCGACCTCGGATTGGGGCTGCAGTCCCACGGCCGATGCCGTCATGCCATTGACGCCATCCGTGCCGATGAGCACCCGTGTCTCGTAGACATCGCGTTCAGTGCGCACCCGTGCGGTCGTGCCTTCGATCTCGATGCTCCGAACGGCGTCGCCGTCGCGGAAATCCGCCCCGGCCGCCGCCGCCTGCTCCGCGAGATATGCGTCCAACCGGCTTCGCTGCGTCATCCGCGCGAGGAGATGTTCGCTCGTACGATCGAACCGTCGGCCCATCTTGATGCTGACACGGACGCCGTAGATCTCGCGCTCCGTCACCGGCGCCATGTCGATGTCGTTGGCCTCGTCGGCGCGGAAGGTCAGCCCTCCTCCGCATGGCTTGTCACGCGGAAATGTCGCCTTGTCGAGCAGTAGTACCCGTCCGCCCGCGATCGCGAGCTTCCGCGCAGCGGTGCTTCCGGCGGGGCCGGCGCCGACCACGATCGCGTCATAGGAGTTCGTCATGCTCGTTCAGTGTACGGAAGGCCGCACGCAGTGGCTTGCCGCTATCTCAGTGCGATGATCGCAGCCGCCAGCAGCGTCGCCTCGGCCCCGATGGTTGCGACCAGTAGGACGTAGCCGACCATTCGCTCCCACGAGTGCGCGACGAACCCGAGCGTCAGGTTCAGAATAAGCAGCGTCACCCCGGCGATCGGCAGCTTCAACAGCTCTTCCTTCGAGCCGACGCGCGTAATGCCGTTCAACTCTGGGAAGGACAACGCGATGCTCTGCGGCAGGCTGGGGTATTCACGGTAGACATAACCAAACATGACGAAGAACATCGCGAAGGCCGTGAACGCCAGGAGCTGCGCCGCGCGATCCTCCCAGAACGGCTGCGCCGCCAGGTAGAGCCTGTCCGGCGCCTGCGGCACGGCGACGAGCGATCCCAGTCGCTGCTGTTGCTGCACCGCCTCGGCAAACGCCACTTCGTCGTCGACGCTGATCGCGTACGACTGACCGCCCGTTACGACGTAGAGCAGGTCGGCAGGGGAGCGATGCGTCGAGTAGAACAGCGTGTCGCCGATCCCGCCCTCGATAGTGGCATGGCCGACGTGGTGCCCTAGCCAACTCACCCCCGCGACGTGCGGATTCGCCAGTTCGCGGCCCGGCACCAGTCGCTCGATCTGCGACATCGGAATCATCTGGCGGATGTCGCCCCAGGTGATCGTGAGTGCGTTACGGTCGATGACGTAACGCAAGGTTCCGAGGCTGTACGTCCAGTAGGCGAAAAGCAGCGTCAGGAACAGGAACACCGACGCGACGACGTACAGCGAGATGATCCCGAGTGTGATGTCGTGGCTGACGCCTCGCACGACGAGGGCCACAGCGAACACCATGCACCAGAACGCCAGGCCGCCTCCGACCAGCGTCCCGATTGCCCTCGGTGGCCGAAACTCCATCAGGCGTTTGCTCGCGCGGCTTGCGGCTCGGCTGTCGGTGCGACCGCGCGCAGCCAGTGCGCATACTTCGGGTTCCGGCCGCGAAGGATGTCGAAGAACAGCTTCTGCAACTTCTTGGTGGTTGGGCCAACCGCGCCGCCACCGATCGCCCGCCGGTCCAGTTCGACCACAGGCGAAATGTGCGCCGCCGTGCCCGTCAAGAACACCTCATCTGCAATGTAGAGCTCCGACCGGTCGATCGTCCGCTCGACCACATCGATGCCGAGTTCCTTGCGTGCGAGTTCCATCACCGAGTCGAGAGTGATGCCTTCGAGAACGTTGTCGCTTCGCTCCGGCGTGATCAGCCGGCCGTGGCGCATCATCGCCAGGTTCTCGCCTGAACCCTCCGAGACGTGGCCATCGTCGTTCAGCATGATCGCTTCGTCGAAGCCGTTTTCGACCGCCTCCGTCTTCGCCAGCGCCGAGTTCACGTACAGGCCGTTCACCTTCGCCCGCGCCGGAATCGACGTATCCGGCACCCGCCGCCACGTCGATGTCTGGCAGCGGATGCCTGCATCCAGGTCGAGGTAGTTCCCGAATGGAATCGTGAACACCATGAAGTCGCTCTCGACGCCGTCCAGCTTCGGGCCGATAACCTCGCCGCTCTTGTAGGCGATAGGGCGGATGTACACGTCCTCGCGCAACCCGCACGCCGCGACGACCCGCGCCGTAATGTCGCTCAGTTCCTCCGCGCTCTGCGGCAGGTCGATGTGCATGATGTGCGCCGACTGCTTCAGCCGCTGAAAGTGCTCGATCGGCCGGAAGATCAGCGTCTCACCGCGTTCGTCACTCCAGTTGCCGCGCACACCTTCGAAGACGGCGGTTCCGTACAGGAACGCATGCGTCATGATCGGTACCCGCGCTTCCTCCAGAGGGACGATGCGTTTCTGGAAGTAGGCGTACGATCCGGGCATGTCGTCGTGTCCTTTCTGTCGGGGGTTGCGCAGATTATAGATGTCGGTGCGCCTGACCGACAAGGATTCGAAGCTGCTGCGGCGAACGGCGGTGTTGTGGGGTGCTTCGGACTGTCGCTGCGCTGCGGTACGCTCTGGTCGGCGCCGCGCCGCCGTTCGTCGGCGCGATGTGCCCAATGCACGCGGAAACCACGAAAATTACGAAGCAAAATCAGAACCCGAATCTGGCGGACCGTCCATTGGATCGCGTTCGTACCTAAACAGGAGACCGAAGTGACGCACAGCACACTCAACATCGGCAACGTCGAGCTCCTCGCCCTCGTGGACACGGTGGCCCGCGCTCCGGTCAAGGCAATCTTCCCCGACGTTACCCCGGAGCAGTGGCTTCCTTACCACGCCTACCTTGCCGACGACGGCGCGACACTGCCCCTGACAATGCCCGCCTTCGTCGTTCGCTCTCGCGGCAAGACGATCGTCATCGACACCGGCATCGGCGCAAAGAACCGTCCCGGCGTGCCCAACGGACGCCTGCCCGAAGCACTCGCCGAGGCGGGCGTGGATCCGGCCGCTGTCGACATCGTCATGGCCACGCACATTCACATCGACCACGTTGGGTGGCACACCACGGAACGGGACGGCCGCTTCGTCCCAACGTTCCCGAATGCGACCTACGTCTTCCACCGTCCCGAATACGAGTTCTTCACGGAGCCCGCGAACGCCGCGAAGGCGCCGTGGGTCGCCGACTGCGTGGCGCCCCTCGAGCGCCGGGCCGAGATCTCGCTGGTCGATGGCGAACACAAGCTCACCGACGACCTCACGCTCATGCCGACGCCCGGCCACACCCCGGGGCACGTCGCCGTCGGCATCATCTCGGCTGGAGAATCCGGCGTCCTGTTCGGCGATGTGGCGCACAACGCCGCCCAACTGATCGAACCGGACTGGATGCCGATCTTCGACATGAACCCGGCGCTTGCATCCGAGTCCCGGGCCAAGCTCGCGCAGAAGATCGAGGACGAAGGCCTCATCACCGTCGCCGGCCACTTCACGCACCCCGGCTTCGGCCGCCTCGTCCGCGTCGAAGGCCGCCGCACCTGGTCCGCCCTCTAGCCGTCATCGGTGACACGTAGCGGCATGGCTTGCCATGCCCGGCCCGTACGAGATACAGCAACAGGCCCGAGCCCGTGCTCCGGCCTGTTCAGTCGTGCGTGTGCCGAGGTCGGGGATTTCGCGCGCTCCGGCGTTTGTAGGGCGGGCACTCCTGCCCGCCATAGCCGGCTGGTACCGGTGCGGCGACGCGTCCATTGCGGCCCTTAGCGCGAAGTGTCCGCCGAAGATCCAGCTACGCTGGCCGAAGGTCCAGCTCCGCTGGAAAGCCACGTTCGTCCGGCGCCTAGTGCGACGCGTCTCGAAGATCCCGCCCCGCTGGACGCCGGGCCAACTGCGGCTCGCCGCTCCACACCTCGAAGATCCACCTCCGCTGGCCGAAGGTCCAGCTCCGCTGGAAAGCCACGTTCGTCCGGCGCCCTTAGTGCGACGCGTCTCGAAGATCCCGCCCCGCTGGACGCCGGAGCCAACCGCGGCTCGCCGCTCCAAACCTCGAAGATCCAGCTCCGCTGGACAGCAGGTTTGTCCGGCGCCCTAGTGCGACGCGTCCGTGGAACATCCAGCTCCGCTGGACAGGCGCCAGTTGCGGGCCAGGCTAGTGCGAAGCGTCTGCCGGAGCCAACTGCGGCTCGCCCGACCAAATCCATGCCACATTCGTCCGGCTCAGGCCCATCAGCACGCCGTGGTTCGTCGCCGGGTGCAGGAAGATGCTCGTCTGAAACACGCGCTTCGGGTCGGCGGTGTATCGCGCGCCCCGCTTCTCAGCGCGTTCGATAATCGTCTCAAGCGAATCCGCTTCGAGGTAGCACATGTACAGCGTCTCGCCGCCGCGCCGCGTCATGAACCGTCCCATCGCCTTGTCGGGATCGGTGATCTGCGAAAGCTCGATGCGATCCAGGCGATCGGGCGGACTGAACCGTGTCAGTTGCCCCGTGTATCCGAACTGCTTGCTCGTAATCGGACAGAACCGCGACGGATCG
>JANPBN010000333.1:0-4577 GCA_031430415.1 Dehalococcoidia bacterium | reverse complement strand
GGGAACATCGTCAGCGCGTACCACTTCGGGCGCGGGTCGTCGTCGTGGGTGGTGTAGAGGCCGTCAGCCTCCCACTTCGCCTGCCACTTCCGTTCGAACGGGCGCGGGTCGTAGCGCTCGGTTGGCGCTGGCCGATGCTTCGTCGATGTCTGCTCGCTCATGCGATCCTCCGGGGGTCTCCTACCTTCGTCGAGGGCGGCGGACTACTCCTCGTGTGACGCTCCGCCGTTGTCTTCGTCGGTATCGGTGGGGTGAATGTTCTTGGTGATGACGCGCAACTCCAGCAGGATCACCGCGATCAGGGACGCGAAGACCGCGACGATGTACGCCTCGATGCCGACGGCGATGCCTACCGCAGCGGTCGCCCAGATCGTCGCCGCAGTCGTCACGCCGCGGACGCTGTAGCCCTCGCGGAAGATCAAGCCGGCGCCGATGAAGCCGATGCCCGAGACGATCTGCGCGGCGATGCGATCTTCGCCGCCGTAGACGCGCGACATGTCGGCGAAGAGCGCGGAGCCCATGCAGACGAGCGCCATGGTGCGGACGCCCGCGGGATAGCCGCGGTATTCGCGCTCGAGGCCGATGACGGCGCCGAGGAACGCTGCTAGCGCGATCCGCCCGACGATGACCCACTGCTCTCCGTTATCGATGTTCCTGCGCCCCTTCGCTGCGTGACGCGGCACCGTGCCGCCGAAAACAAACATGCCCACCGTCCACGTCAGGGACGGAGGGCATTGCTCCGCGGTACCACCCTGGTTCCCGCCGATGATGGCGAGCACCTCGATGCGCTGTAACGGGCGTACCCGTCGGCGGCTGGCCCTACGGGCTTGACCGCCGCCGCTCACCGGCGAGTGAGGCGCGTCTGCTGCCGGGCTTGCACCGCCGCCGGCTCTCTTGTGGTTGCGCCTCTATGCTCCGGGTCGCAGCGTTCTTCGCTGTCGGCGGTCATCGCTGACCGCGTCGTGCCGCCATTATGGTCGTTTGGGGGCGGGGGACGCAACGGGGGGTTCCCCCTATTGGGTGGGTGGTGCGGGCGGTGGTCCGGCGCTTCGACTCGCACGGGCGGAGCTGAAGCTCCGCGGCTACGGGGCAGGCTCGGCCGGGGCGGAGCTGAAGCTCCGCGGCTACGGGGCGGTAACTGCTTCGCCCCCTAGTAGCTGGCGACGAGGGTCTCCTCTTCGGTGGGGAGGCTGCGGCGGATGACGTCGAGGTATTCGAGAGCGACGCCGGAGCCGATGGCGACGCAGTCGAGGGGGTTCTCGGCGACGTGGCACGGGATGCCGGTCTCCTGCGTCAGGAGGATGTCCAGATGGCGCAGAAGCGCGCCGCCGCCCGTGAGGACGATGCCGCGATCGATGACGTCGGAGGCAAGTTCGGGTGGCGTACGCTCGAGCACGGTGCGCGCAACAGAGACGATCGTCGAAAGGCCGTCCTGGATCGCGGCGGTGACATCGCTCGTGGTGACGGTGACGGTCTTGGGCATGCCGCTGATCTGGTCGCGGCCGCGGATGTCCATCTTCAGGTCTGTGTCGAGGGGGACGGCGGCGCCGATCGTCACCTTCATCTCTTCCGCCGTGCGCTCGCCGATGAGTAGGTTGTAGCGGCGCTTCACGTACGCCACGATCGCATCATCGAGACGGTCGCCCGCGACGCGCACGCTCTCGCTGACGACGATGCCGTACATCGAAATGACGGCGGCTTCGGTGCGGCCGCCGCCGATGTCGACGACCATGTTGCCGCTGGGGGAGTTGATGGGGATGCGTGCGCCGATGGCAGCGGCGAGCGGTTCCGGCACGAGGTGCACGGGGCGGCGGCCCCCGGCCTGCTCAGCGGCATCGCGGACGGCGCGCTGCTCGACGCTGGTGACGCCGGCGGGGATGCAGACCATGATCTCGGGCTTGATGAGGTTGAAGCGGCCGACGACCTTCTGGATGAAGTATCGCAGCATCGCCTCGGTGATCAGATAGTCGGCGATGACGCCGTCCCGCATGGGGCGGATGACGGAGATGCTGCCGGGGACGCGCCCCATCATCTGCAGCGCGTCGTGGCCGACGGCGACGACGGTGTTGTCGCGGTTGGCGAGCGCAACGACGGAGGGCTCGTTAACGACGATGCCCTTGCCTTTGACGTAGACGAGCACGTTGGCCGTGCCGAGGTCGATACCGATCCGCTTCGGAAGCATGCCCTCTCCCCCCGGGACTCACCACATTGGACCTTCGAAAGATGCGGCCACCCGCGAGGAATCTCGGCCGGGTCTGCGCATCATAAGCGATCAGGCGACGTTATGTGCGCTCGATCTCGGCGCCAAGCGCACGAAGCTTGTCATGAAGCGCCTCGTGCGCGCGGTCGATGTGGAAGACATCGCTGATCTCGGTGGTGCCATCGGCGGCGAGGGCGGCGAGCACGCAGGCGGTGCCGGCACGCACGTCGAGCGCCTTGACGGGAGCGGCGGACAGCTTCGTGGGGCCGCTGATGATGGCTGTCTGGCCGGCGGTGATGACATCGGCGCCCATCTTCCGAAGTTCACCGATGTACAGCATGCGGTTGTCGAACACGCGCTCGTGGATGACGCTGACGCCCTTGGCCTGTGTCAAGAACGCGGCGAGCGGCGGATGAAGATCAGTGGCGAGTCCCGGATACGGCACGGCCTGTGCGCCGACGGCCCGGTACTCGCGAGCGCCGCGCACGCGCATACCGGCGTCGGTCGACTCGACCTCTGCGCCGGCCTCGCGCATCTTCCAGATCAGCGCGTCGAGGTGTTCGGGCACGGCTTCTTCGAGCTCGACCTCGCCGCCGGTGATCGCGGCAGCCAGCGCAAAGGTGCCGGCTTCGAGGCGATCGGGGATGACGCGATGCTCGGTGCCGCCAAGTTCGCGGACGCCTTCGATGCGGATGATCTGCGTGCCGGCGCCGACAATGTTCGCTCCCATCGCGTTGAGCATGGATGCGAGGCTGCTGATCTCCGGCTCGCTGGCGGCGTTGATGATCGTGGTCTGGCCATCGGCGAGCGTGGCCGCGAGCATGACGTTGAGCGTGCCCATGACGCTGGGGTAGTCGAGCACGACGCGGCCACCGCGGAGGCGTCCGCCGGGCGCGGTGGCGACAAACATCTCGCCCTTGCGCTCGACCTCGGCGCCGAGCGTCCGGAAGCCGGCGAGGTGGACATCGAGCGGGCGAATGCCGATGACGTCGCCGCCGGGCGGCGGCGATGCAGCGCGGCCGAGGCGACCGACGAGCGAGCCCATGATGAGGAAGCCGGCGCGAAGCTGCGCCGCGAGTTGCACCGGTGCTTCCCACGTCGTCACGTTGGCGCAGTTGATCCGGAGCGTGCCGGGGGCCGGATGCTCCACCGTCGCGCCGAGGTATTCGAGGATCTCCTCCATCTGGCGAACATCGCCGATGTCGGGGACGTTGTGCAGCACGACATCGCCCGCCGTGAGGAGTGCGGCGGCGAGGACGTAATCTGCCCCGTTTTTGGAGCCGCTGATGCGTACGCGTCCATGAAGCGGCGCGCCGCCGGTGATGCGGTATTTGGGATTCGACATCGCCTGCAGCATACCGGCTCACTCGCGCGCGTCCTACGGGCGGCGGACGTTTGACAGGCGCCTATCCGGGGCGTACATTAGCCCTCCACCGGATTGTTCGGACGTGAGGTTGCAATGTTCACAAGGCGCGCGGGAATCGTTGGCTCCTTGGCCGTCATCGCGCTGCTCCTCATGGGAGCCCGCTGCATCGACAACGAGACGCTGTACCGCGACGGCAGTGGCTCCTGGCACGTCGTCGGCGAGGTGCACAACGAGACCGACGTGCAGGGCACGGGCATCATCGTCGGAGGTACGCTCTTCGATGCGGCCGACAACGTCATCGGCACGGCGCGGACGGCGGCCTGCCCGCTCGAGCTTTCGCCGCAGAGCTTCACGGCGTTTGATCTCCAGTTCGATTACGACGGTGACACGCGCCCTGCACGCTACGACGTGCGGCTTGTGGACGGCAAGGCAATCGAAGGCGTTCTTCCCGACTCGGGACTCAACCTCGCAGGCTTCACGGCTAAGACAACGGCGGACGGGCTCGTCATCACGGGCGACGTAGAGAACGATGGACCGCGGACGTACCGCAACATCCTCACCGGATGCGTGGCCATTTACAACGCGGAGGGTCGCGTTATCACCCACGTCACGCTCGTGAACTTCGGGCTGACGCTTCCGTTGCGAGCGGATTCATCGCAACCTGTCGGGTTCGAGCTGCCGGCGGCCTTCGTCGAGGCGGGCGCCCACCACGTCAAGCTCTGGCTGGCCGGAGATGCCGCCAAGCCGTTCGCATCGGACTATGCGTACACGATGACCGGAGATATTCCGGTTCGATAGCTGCCCCACCGGAACTGAATGCGGTCTCGTTTCGTCTCTTTACCATCCCGCTTGTTGGAGGGGGAAGAGGAGGACGAGATGACCAAGAGTGCAATGCGGCGACGGTTCTGGCGGATCGGCGGCGTGGCCGCGATTGGCGTAATCGTCGTGCTGGCTGCGGCGTGTGGCAGTGACGGCGAGCGGAGCAGCGTTTCGAGCGAGAAGCCCGGCGCC
>JANPBN010000332.1:0-2370 GCA_031430415.1 Dehalococcoidia bacterium | reverse complement strand
GACCAGACGAATGAGATCAAGGACGGCCAGCCGGCCGCCGATGGCGAAGGCGAGGACAACGAAGAGCTCCCCGTCGAAGTGAAGTCGTTCTACTACGACGAGTGGGACTTCCGCGCAGCGGACTACAAGCCGCGCTGGTGCCGCGTCCAGGAGCGGCCGCTCGAGGAGGGCAGCGATGTCTTCTTCGAGGAGACGCTGCGGGAACACGCGGCGCTCGTCAACGAGACACGGAAGCAGTTCGAGCTGATGAAGCCGGAGATGTACCGAAAGATCAAGAAGCTGCTGGACGGTGAGGAGTTCGACCTCGACGCCGTGATCGAATGGGCAATCGAACGCAAGGCGGGGCACTCGTACACCGACAAGGTGTACTGGCGCCGCAACAAGGTCGAACGCGATGTCGCCGTGGCGTTCCTGCTCGATATGTCCGCATCGACCGACGAGGAGATCGAGAAGCGCAAGCAGAAGTACATGGACGACGACGGCTTCGACGACGACCCGCGGAAGTACTTCCAATGGCTGGCGCAGCGCCGGTCCCAGCAGGCGATGGCACCACCGAAACGGATCATCGACCTGGAGAAGGAGAGCACCGTGCTCTTCATCAAGGCGCTGGAGACGATCGGCGACCGGTACGGGCTGTACGGATTCAGCGGCTACGGACGCGACAACGTCGAGTTCTACGTCATCAAGGACATCGACGAGGCGTTCTCGGACAAGATCAAGAAGCGCGTCGACAAGATCGCGCCGATCCGTTCGACGCGCATGGGCCCGGCGATTCGCCACGCCGTCGCGAAGCTGGACGCGTGCGATGCGAAGGTGAAGATCCTGATGCTCGTCTCAGATGGCCGGCCGCAGGATCACGGCTATGGCCGCGACCGCACCGAGAAGGAATACGCCATCCACGACACGAAGCAGGCGCTGCTCGAAGCGCGCCGCAAGGGCATCACGCCGTTCGCGCTGACCGTCGACAAGGAAGGCCACGACTACCTGGGGCAGATGTGCGAAGACATGGGCTACGAGGTCGTCGCCGACATCGAGCAACTGCCGCAGCGTCTGCCGACGCTGTACCGGCGGCTGACGGAGTGACCTAACCCCTGGCCCCTTCCCTGACCCGCACGCTTCGCAGGGGCAGCGAGGGAAGGGGAAACGGCTGCTGACGATGGCGCGATTCGGTACCCAGAAGAGACCGTCGATCACGACTTCCGTCCGGAGACCTAACCCCTAGCCCCTTCCCTGACCCGCACGCTTCGCGGGGGCAGCGAGGGAAGGGGGACGGCCTCCGCTGGCATCGGGCGATTCGGCACGCACAAGAGACCGTCGAGCACGACTTCCCTCCGGAGAGCCACGTCCCCGACGCGGCCAACGCTCCTCCCGATACGGCTCACCTTCCCTTCAGGGAAGGGGTCGGGGGTTAGGTCTCCCGTGCCGCCGCCAAGATGACCGCGAGCGCTGCGTCTACGTCGCGCTCCACGTCTTTCGCAGCGAGGCGCAACACCCGCAGTCCCCGAGCGCCGATGATCGCGTCGCGTTCGGCGTCGTAGTCGGTGCGATCGTCGTCGACGGGGCCGTCAACTTCTACGACGAGGTGAACGGCGTGGCAGTAAAAGTCGACGATGAATCCATCGATGAGCTGTTGGCGGCGAAAGTGCAGACCGTCAAGTAGATCGACGCTTGCCCTCCGGGCGCGGTGCCAACTTGCTCCCCTTCCCTTCAGGGAAGGGGCCGGGGGTTAGGTCCGCCTACCGCCGCACCTTGAGGGCGGACCAGCCGGCGTACTCGGCGGTGCGGCCGAGCTGTTCCTCGATGCGCAGGAGCTGGTTGTACTTCGCGGTGCGGTCGCTGCGGGCAGGGGCGCCGAGCTTCGCCTGGCCGACGCCGGTGGCGACGGCGAGGTCGGCGATCGTCGAGTCCTCGGTCTCGCCGCTGCGGTGGCTCATGACGGAGGTCCATCCGGCGGCGGAGGCCATGGCGATCGCTTCGAGTGTCTCGGTGAGGGTGCCGATCTGGTTGACCTTGATCAGCACGCTGTTCGCGGAACGCTCGATGATGCCGCGCTCGATGCGCTTGGTGTTCGTCACGAAGAGGTCATCGCCCACAAGCTGAACGCGGTCGCCGATGCGCTGCGAGAGCAACGCCCAGCCGCGCCAGTCGTTCTCCGCCATGCCGTCTTCGATGCTTACGATCGGGAACTTCTCGCACCAGCCGACCCAGTGATCGGCCATCTCTTCGCTGGTGAGTGACTTGCCCTCTTTCGGCAGCACGTAGCGCTCGAGCTTGGCATCCCACAGCTCGCTCGACGCCGGATCGAGCGCAATGGCGAGATCCTTGCCGGCCGTATAGCCGGCCTGCTCGATGGCTTCGAGGATGACGTCG
>JANPBN010000331.1:0-2257 GCA_031430415.1 Dehalococcoidia bacterium | reverse complement strand
GGCCGCCATCGCCAACGCGCCCGGCGCCATCCGGACGTTCCTCGCCTTCCTCGCGCGCCACGGCGACGCGAAGAGCACCAACGCGCCCTTCACAACGAGGGTCGTGCTGCATCGGACGGACGGCGGATTCCCGGGCAACGGGGTCGGCTTCCTGCCCGTCGACGAGCGCCCCCTCACGACGCGCGACAGCACCGCGCTCATGCTGAGGCTCTCATTCATCCACGACGACCTCGGCGCGATGGTCGAGAGCGTCCCGGCGAAGAAGTTGGACGCGAAGCCGCCAACGGGCAGGCCGATTCGCGACATCCTCCGCCACATGTGCTGCGAAGGCGCGTATCTGCGGGGCGTTACGGGCTCTTCCCGCATCCAGCGCCTCGTCGACAAAGGCGAGCTCGACCCGATCGAGGCGCTCGGACAGCTCTTCGCCCTCGAGCAAGAGCGCCTGCGGACGATGACGAAGGAGGAAAGAACCTCCGTTATCCTCCGCGGCCAGTCTTCCTGGAGCGCGCGGTCAGCCCTCCGTCGCATGCTCGAGCACGGTTGGGAGCACTACACCGAGATCGCCGCGCGGTTGGGCCAAACGCCCTGAGATCGTGCTATCGTTCGTGACATCCCGATAGCTGCGCTGAGGTTCACTCTGAAGAAGATCGGCATCACCTATCACCCAAAGTCAGAGGCGGCGCGAAGCATCGCCGAGTCGGTTCGTGCCCGTCTCACCGGCGCTGTCGGCGAGGTCTGGCTCGCCTCGGCATGGGACGACGGCGCGCGCGATGAGCACATTCCGGGCACCGACCTCGTCATCTGCTGCGGAGGCGACGGCACGGTGCTACGTGCAGCGCGCGCCGTAATTCCGTATCCAGTGACGCTGCTCGGCATCAACACCGGCCGCATCGGCTTCCTCACCGAGCTTTCGCCTGCCGCAGCACTCGATCGCCTCGACGAGGTCATCGGTGAGGGCGGCCGCGTCGAAACGAGGGCGATGATCGAGACCGACATCGTCCGGACCGGCGATGGTGAGGACGAACACTTCCACGCCCTCAACGACACCGTCGTCGGACGCGCGGGCATCGGCCGGACCGTGCAGTTCCTCGTCCGCGCCGATGGCACCGCAATCGGCAACTATCGGGCCGATGGCGTCATCGTCGCCACGGCAACGGGGAGCACCGCCTACTCGCTCAGCGTGGGCGGCCCCATCCTCCACCCCGAGTCGCGCGAGATCATCGTCACGCCGGTCGCGCCGCATCTTGCCCCCGCGAACAGCGTCGTCCTTCCCGAAGGCGCCCAGGTCGAAGTCGAGATCGCGGCCGGACAGAAGGCTATCCTCAGCGTCGATGGGCAACCAGACTCGCAGCTCGCCGCCGGCGATATCGTCCGCGTACGCACCAGCGGGCACACGGCGCGGTTCCTCCGGCTCGGGCCACCCGGCGAGTTCTACGTCCGCGTCGGACGTCGTCTCAACTGGCTCAAAGAGTAGACTCGCGGCATCCCGGTACAGGCGTTACAGTGCGGATGAGCGGGCCAGGCGCCCGCTCTCGCAGATCCCGGCAGGAGCACCATGACAGCATCGACCCACGAACTCGTTCGCGCATCCGTCGCCGATGCACAGGCCATCTGCGACCTCGTGAACACATTCGCCCGCCGTGGCGAGATGCTCCCGCGTACCATGTCGGAGGTCTACCAGAATCTTCGCGACTTCTACGTTGTACGCGATAGCGGTGCGGTGGTCGCCTGCGGCGGCCTGCACATCCTTTGGGATGACCTCGGCGAAATCAAGTCGCTCGCCGTACGCGAGGACCAGCAAGGCCTCGGCCTCGGCGCACGGATCGTCGAAGCGTGTATCGACGAAGCGCGCGCCCTGGGACTCACGACCGCCTTCGCGCTGACCTACCGTCCCGGCTTCTTCGAGAAGCTGGCGTTCACCCAGGCCGATGTCATGACCTTGCCGCGGAAGGTCTGGGGCGAGTGCTACCGCTGCCCGAAGTTCCCGGGCTGCAACGAACTTGCGATGGTCCGGCCGGTCAACGGCCCATAGGCGCGGGCTCGGAGGAGAGACGATGGACATCCCACAGGTAACGGGCACCGAACACGTCTTCGACAGTCCGATCCTCGGGCTGCGCGTCGATGCGCTGCGTGACGCCGGTGGCGCCAACTACAATCGCGTCGTCGTCGAATACGGCGAAGCTGTCGTCCTCGTCCCTGTCGCCGACGACGGCAGGGTGCTGATGGTGCGCCAGTACAGGCACCCGACCGGCCGCTG
>JANPBN010000330.1:0-3108 GCA_031430415.1 Dehalococcoidia bacterium | reverse complement strand
TAGAACCCGCGCGCAATCCCAATCTCGCGGCCATACGCGAACGACGCGATCGCCGAGATCATTCGATAGTCGCCGCCCTCGACCTGCATGATGCCCGCTGGTAAGCGCGGTATCACATCAGGGATGCCGAAGCCGTTGATCACGAGTTCGAGGAACATGTCGCCGTCGACGTCGATCTCGAACGCGTCGTTGCCGCCGTATGGATCCATCACTTCGACAGCGACGGGAGACGCCTCGAAGCGCGACAGCAGCCGGAAGAACGATCCGCGGAGATCCGGCGCAAATGCCCGGCACGATGGCGCGGCGGCACACGCATCGAACAGCGCGTACAGCGTCTGCTCCAGCGCGATGCCGCGCTCGGCGTAGAAGTTCGCTTGTAACGGCACGGATGAGTCGAGCACGACACTGCGGATCCGCCGCGGCGCGTCGCGCATCGCCGTCAGCGCGAGCCGCGTGCCGTAGGACACGCCGTACAGGTTGTACGTGTCGTACTCGAGCACGTCCGCCAGGTCGACGATGTCCGCCGCGTTCTCAGCGCTGGTGTACGACGCCAGGTCGACGCCGAGGCCGGTCACGCGCTCGCGGCACAGCGCCATCGCGTCGGCGTACGGGTTCTGCTCGCCGCTCTCGACGGCGTCGATGTCGTACCGGTACCAGCGAATCTTGCGCGTCTCCGGGCAATCGAGCGAGGGCTGCGACAACCCCACACCGCGTTGGTCGAAGAAGACGATGTCCCGGCGCTCTTGCATCTGTTTCGCGAATGCCGAGGTGAAGTACTGGATGTCGATCCGTGACGCCGAGCCGCCGGGGCCGCCTGCGAGATAGATCACGGGGTCGGGCGCCTCCGCGCCAAACGCACGAAGGACAGCCACGAAGAGCCTGATCTTCGGGCTGTCCGCGCGCGCCCGGTTCTCCGGCACGACGAGGAAGCCGCAACTGATCGTCCGGCCATCCGTCTGGCCCTCTGGCAGGTCGAAGCCGCACGGCGCGTACTCGAAGGACGCCGCAGGAACCGGCGTCGGGGTCGCTGATGGCGCGGGCGTCGGTGGTGGCCCCGACGGGCGACCGCCGCAAGCGGCAAGCAGCATGGTTCCGGCCAGGAGCGCGATGAGGCGTCGCTGCAACAGGTGTCCCCCTTCGCGGGCCGAAGCGTGGCCCCTTAGGGAGGTTCGGCAATCTGCTCCTCTCCTACACCCCGCCACTCGACATAAGATTGGGAATCCGTCGTGCCTGAATCTGAGGGCACTTCGCGCCGATACTTCTGCGGTCCCACGACAGCGTGGCCCGCGCGCGAAAGGCCGGCGATGAAACGGCTGCCACCGAGTTCGGTTCCCGATGCCCGCGCTGAGCGGGTCATCGCTCGTGTGTTCGCCGCGACCGCCGCGGAAACAGGCCAGGCGTTCATCGAGGCGTTTGCCGCCACGCTGCGCGTCGAACTCGCCGCCGACTTCGTCCTCGTCGCCGCGACGGACCACTTGCTCGCGACGGCCCCGGCGCTGGATGCCGGAGACGCCCTCGCCGACTTCGCCATCGCGCCGAGCGCCGCAGCGTACGCCGACATCGCGACGCCGCTCGGCTTCACGCCCGCCGCGCACGCAACACACGCGATCCTCGGCCCCGATGGCAAACCTGCTGGCACTGTCACCGTGCTCTACGCCGCGCCGCACGACGCCGCGTTCGATGCGCCTGTTCTCGCCGCGCTCGCGCCTCGCGTTGCAGCAGAATTGCTCCGCTCCGGCGCCGACGGCGAGCAGGTACTCATGCAGGAGCGCTTCCTGACGCTCACCGAGCGCGGCAGCGATGTCGTGGTGCATCTTCGCAACGGCGTGATCGAATGGGTCAGCGACAACGTCGCCGCGGCGACCGGGTTGACGGCGGAGGACATCCAGGGCCAACCGATGTACGGATTCATCCATCCGGACGATCTGGCCAACGGCGCGGCGATCGCACAGCAGCAGGGTCGCGTCAGGACGCGGTTCCGTGTGCGTGGGTCCGATGAGCGCTGGATCTGGTTCGAGTCCGTAGGCTTTCGCACGACCTCGGGCGCCGTCCCCACATCCGTCCACCTCCTGCGCGACATCAACGAGCAGGTCGCCGAGGAAGAGGTGCGCCGCGAGACGGAAGAGCGCTTCCGCACCCTCGTTGAGCACGCCAGCGACATCATCGTCCAGGTGCGCAGCGGAATCATCGAATGGATCAGCGACAACGCCGCCGAATCCATCGGCTATACGCTCGAGATGATGCGCGGGCGCGCCGTCCCCGAGTTCATTCACCGCGATGACCTCGCCGGCGTAGCATCGCTGCGCTCCGCCGAGGGCCAGGTACAGGTGCGGTTCCGCTTCCGCTGTCTCGACGGAACGTGGCGCTGGTTCGAGGCGGCCGGCATTCGCCGCAGCGCCGCCGAGTCTCCAACGTCCATCTTGCTGATGCGCGATATCGACGCACGCGTCGCCGCGGAGGAGACGATCCGCGAAATGGAGACGCGCTTCCGCATTCTCACCGAGGAGTCGGATGAAGTCCTGATCGAACTGACCGATGGCAAACTTACCTACGCCGGCCCGAACATGAGCAAGCTTTCCGGGCTGACGCACCAAGACATGTTCGGCCAGCCCTTTGGCGCGCTTGTGCATCCCGATGACCTCCCAGGTCTTGCGCAATACGCGGCGCCTGAATTCACCGGGCGCTTTCAAGCGACCTTCCGCATCCGGATCGCCGACGGGTCGTGGCAGTACCGCGAGGCCAGCGGCTACCGGCGCATCGTCGATGGTGTGCCGACAACGCTCGTCCTCCTGCGGGACATCAGCGCGCGCATGGCGTCGGACGCCGCGCTGCGCGCCAGCGAGGCACAGTTCCGCACGCTCAACGAATCGCTCGGCGTCGGCGTCTTCCAGACGGACGCGGTCGGCCGCTGTATGTACACCAACGGCGCCTGGCGGAAAATCGCCGGCCTCACCGTTGATGAGGCGCTCGGCGAGGGCTGGGCGAGCGCGATCCATCCCGACGACAGCAGCTCCGTGTTCGCGGAGTGGAGCGCCTCCGTTGCTGATAACCGCGACTTCTTCATGGAATTTCGCTTCCGACGCCCGGATGGTGAGGTGTCCTGGGTGC
>JANPBN010000329.1:0-1613 GCA_031430415.1 Dehalococcoidia bacterium | reverse complement strand
GTTGTACGTCAGCACCTGGCCCCAGTCCTCGAATTGCTGGCGCGCGTTGTCGCTGTCAGGTCGCGCCGCGGCGGCCTCGTCGTTCGTCTGGTAGCGAGCGACGGGCTGCTCGTAGTCGGTACCGATGTCCGTCGCGAGCAGGGAGATCCGCTTGAGGACGGGCTCCGCCTCGGCGGCCGTGAGCTGCGGGCGCGGCGTGGGCGTCGGCGGCGTGTCGTCGCCGCCACCGCTGCAGGCGATCAGCGCCGGCACGAGCATCAGCGAAAGGAGGAGCGGCAGTGTGCGTCTGGCGATTCGGCTGGCGATGCGTCGGGCGATGCGGCTCATGGAGGCCTCCGGATGGCAGCGTAGCACGCGCCAGATCGCATGCAGAGCGCGAGGCTAGAACGGCTTGAACTCGGCGAGCCAAGCCATGACAGGGATGAGGAAGAGGATCATCAACGACGTGACGATCGGCACGTTGTCATTGATGAGATCCTGCATTTCCGGCGACTGGACGCCCTTCTTCTTCGACTTCAGAGTGGCGATCTCGACGCGGCTCAGCGAGTGACCGAGCATGGGCACGCAGATGAAGAGAATGAACAAGTACAGAAGCTCAACGGCGACCAGCCAGCCCGTCGTGAAGAAGTTGTAGCCGGCATCGCCGGCGAAGAAGATGCCGGTTGCGCCGACGCCGATCGTGCCCGGAAGCAGCGCCGACTTGTGCCCGCGGCTGGCGTCTTCGAACGCGATGAGCGCGCGGTCGAGGTTGTCTTCGCGCCAGCCGCGCCAGAGCGGGATCATCACCGCACCGAGGCCGGCCGTCATCAGGAACAGCGACATCCAGTGGAGAAGCGCCCAGATCTGTACGCTCGTGCTCAAGCGCCCGCAGCTGGCGCCGTTGCGCGCCCGCGCTCGCCGAGAAGGATGCCCGATTCAACGCCAGCGTGCTGCAGCTTCGCCGCACCGATGAAGTCGCGGAAGAGCGGCTGCGGCCGGTCAGGACGCGACTTGAACTCCGGATGGAACTGCGAGCCCAACATGAACGGGTGATCGGCCATCTCGGTGATCTCGACGAGCTCGCCGTCGGGCGAGACGCCGCTGACGATGAGGCCCGCCGCTTCCAGCTGATCGCGATAGCGGTTGTTGAACTCGTAGCGATGGCGGTGGCGCTCGGAGATCTCGGAGACGCCGTACGCGGCAGCGGCCTTCGTGCCGGCGATCAGGCGGCACGGGTAGCCGCCGAGCCGCATCGTGCCGCCCATGTCCTCGATGCCCTGCTGCTCGGAGAGCATGCTGATCACCGGATGAGGCGTCTGCGCGTTGACTTCGGTCGAGTTGGCGCCGATCAGGCCGAGGACGTTCCGCGCGAACTCGATGACCATCATCTGCATCCCCAGGCAGACGCCGAGGTAAGGAATCTTGTTCTCGCGGGCGTAGCGGGCGGCCTCGAGCTTGCCTTCGATGCCACGGCCACCGAATCCGGGACAGACGAGGATGCCATCGCATCCTTCGAGCAGCGCCGCGACGGGCTCCTGCTCGAGGCGTTCGGAGTGTACCCAGCGCAGATTCACGCTCACCTGGTGCGCAATCCCCGCGTGGATCAGCGACTCCTTGATCGACAGGTAGGCGTC
>JANPBN010000328.1:0-13526 GCA_031430415.1 Dehalococcoidia bacterium | reverse complement strand
GCACAGGCGCGCGGCCAGCAACTCGGCGATGGCACACCCGTCCACATCACGATCCCGACGCCGAACCCGTGGGTGCCGCTGCGGATCCTCGCGCTCGGCAAGAAGCCCACGGATCGCGTCGAGGCGGATGTCTTCCTGCTGACGGCGAACCGACCAGCGCTCTTGCCCGCCCCCGGCGACGGACTGGCGCTTGCGCACGACGACCGCGCGACCACACTCCTGCTCGATGACCTGCGCGCCGACGACGGCATGGCATGGGTGCCCGAATCCGCGTGGCTGACGAGGCTGTCGATCGACAGCGACGCCGGGGACATACGCTACGACCTCGCGATCGATGCCAGCGGCGAGGGACATCCTTCGGCGCGCGCGGCGGGCCTGGACCTTGCCACGACGTCAGACAGCTACCACGTCCCGCCCGTCTGGCTGTTGCTCGCCCTCGGATCGGGCGCCATCTTCGTCATCTTCAAGCAACTGCCGCGGCGCGGCGTCGAGCGCGTCTGATGCGGCGCCGAATCCGCGGGCTAGCAATTGCTGCCGTCGCCACGTTCACGCTCCTCGCAGGGTGCGGCGGCACAGCGTCGTCCGCCTCGACGACAATCTCCATCCGGTTCTCGCAATTCGAGCAGGAACGGCTCACGGCGGTTGCGGGCGTGCCCATCACGATTACGTTGCGCAACGACGACCCGATCGCGCACGAATGGATGGTCGGCGACGACGCGATGCATCAGCGGCATCGCGCGGGAACCGAGTCATCCCACACGACCGTCCCGACCGAAGTGACGATCCCGGCTCTGTCGACGCGCGTGACGACCATCGTCTTCGATCAGCCGGGAACGTATCGCTACGTCTGCCATCTGCCCGGCCACGAGGCCTACGGCATGACGGGCACCCTCCACGTCGTCGCGCCCTGAGGCGAGCACGAATATACTCTCGCTCTAGAGAGGGAGGGACCCCATGGCCGACCCACGTATCGCACCCATCCGCGATTCGATCCAGACCAACTACGACGAGACCAGCGCACTGCTGAAGCGCCTCTCACCTGACGACCTCCAGCGCACCGCCGCGAACGGATGGATGGTCGCGCAACTCGCCGGCCACGTCGCCATCTCGCCGTCTTCGGCGATGTACGTCTTGAGCCGGCTCCGGCGCGGCGCGAACGCCACCGTTCCGTCGTTTCTCTCGTGGGTGCCCGCCTTGCGCAACTGGTTCATCGTCCGAAAGTACAAGAGCGCCTCGACGTCATCGATGCTCCAGACCGCCGAATCCGCACGCGCCGAAGTACTCGCCTGGATCGATACCATCGTCGACGGCGAGCTCGATCGAAGTGGCGACGTGTTCGGGACGGGCCACCAGACCCTGGCGGGGTTCCTCGATTACATCCTCGTCCACGGCCGCGAGCATCGCGCCGAGATCGAAGCCGCGCTCGCGTAGCACCGCTACTCCTCCAGCGAGCGCAGCGGGTGCCGCCCATCGACGTACCCGACGAACGGCGGGTGGATGTTGTACCCCAGCAGTTCTTGCAACCGTGGCGCCAGCGTCTTCACGACTTCCCGAGGCACCGCAATGACGTGGTTCTCCTGCGGCCGTAGCCATCCCGCCACGTACTCGATAATCGTGCCCAGACGCGGACGGTCGCTGTTGTTGGCGCCACCCCCGTGGAACACGCTGCCCGTGAAGAACATCACCGACCCGGCCGGCATCGTCGCTCGGACAACTGTCGACGCCGCGTCCGGACGCTGATCCACCCACGCGTGGCTCCCCGGAACGACGTGAGTCGCTCCGTTCTCCTCCGTGAAGTCGTCGAGCGCCCACATCGTGTTCAGCACGATCTCCGGGTGCGGCCTTGGGATCGGATAGATGCCGTCGTCCGTGTGCAGCACCTGCGCCGTCTCGCCGGGGTGGATCTCGATACCGACCGGCGCGCTGAGCTGATAGCTCGTACCCAACACGCGATCGAGCACCCCCAGCACCAGTGGGTGCGTCGCCGGCTCATCGAATGCCCGCATCTTCGCGAACAGCGCATAGATGCGGCGCGTCTTGAAGCCCTCAAAGTCGTTGCGCCCGGTTTTCGTCTCCGCCAAGATGCGCGTGAGCTCCGCCCGCTTCTCCGCCGCCTCATCCTTCGTCAGCAGGTGCTCGACGATCGCGTACCCGTCGCGTCCAAGCGCGGACGCGACATCCTCCGCCGTTGCATCAGCCTGCATGCGTGTCGCTGTCACCATCTCGTTCCCTCCACCGTGGCGGACGCGCGCGCAGCCCGCCAGCTCCGTCGCACAGTATGGATCACGCGGCCTGGGCACGCATCGTCGTCGGCCACCGCGGCGCCTCGAAGCCAGCAGCCGGGCCAGATACGCCTGCGGTGCGCTCAAACCACGCTCCCCTCGGCGTCTCGCGCCCGAATTCGTGACTCTTTTGCATCGAAGTCCGCCACGGATCGGCGCCAGTCAGCCGACTCTACTGGTTAAGGGTCTGGAGGGGCATGCCGTACGGCTGCCCGTGAATTGGGGGTTACCTTGTTCGATTTCCTACGCTCGATTGCGAGAGAGCGGAAGCTGTCCTGGCGCGTCGCCGTTCCGGCCGCGATGCTGGCCGTTGTTCTGGGCGGCGTGGCGCTGGAGACGATACCACCGGGCGATGTCAGCGCCGCCAGCATGACGATTCAGCGGCGGCGGCCGAGGCTTACACCGACGCCCACACCGACAGCAACGGTACGACCGCCGAGCTCCCTCCCGGTTAGCACGGCCACGCCAACGAAGACGGCTACCAAGGTGCCGGCTACGGCCACCACCGCGCCGACCAAAACGCCGATCATCGCAACGGCGACGAAGCCCCCGGCCACCGCCACGCCAACGGCGAGGCCGGCGACCGCGCCACCGGCGACGGCGACGCCGACGAAGCCACCAGCCACGGCGACGCCGACCAGGCTTCCCGCCACAGCCACGCCTTCGGCCGGCACACCACGGCTCATCTTCAGCCTCGGCCCCGAGCCCGATGCCGCCGATGGCTCGCCGCTCAACATCGCCGCGCCGCTCGGAATGTACACCAGTTGGTACAACGGCCCGTCGGATCTGAATTGGCTACAGTCGTGGAAGGATTCCGGCTACATCGCAAACGAGATCTACGGAACCGGGCGCGCCGCTCACGTCGTCGTCTGGAGCGGCGGCGCGGAGACCGGCACGCCGTGCGGACGCCAGTACCCGATCAGCGACGGCATCAACGCCGACATGGTTCGCCTCGCGAAGATCTGGGCAGGCCCGGCGAGCGGACCGGAGCTGTACGTGACGTTGTTCACCGAGTTCCAGACGTTCCCGTGCACCGACAACCAGTGGACTGGATCCGAGGCGTACTACACGAAGCTGCAGCAGAAGATGATCGAGATCAAGGACATCTTCCACCTGTACGCTCCCAACGCGAAGGTCAGCATTGGCTGGGGCGGCTGGCAGTTGCGCTGGAACGATGCGGCGAAGGGCGGTGGAGCGTCGCTCCTGCCTCACTTCGACGCCGTCATGAGGCAGATGGATTTCCAGAGCTTCCAGGCGATGGACAACTCCGCGAACGTCACCGATGTCCGCAACATGACGAAGGCATTGAGCCCATACGGGCCTGTCATGCTCGCTCACTACAAGCCGAATTCCGGCAATGACGCGACGTTCCTCGCCGACGTCTCGGCCATGATGACGGATAGCTTCCTGAACGAGATGACGGGGTACGGGCTGTTCGCCTGGGGGTGGATGGATCAGAACAACTTCGATGGGCCCGAGGAGGCCGCACAGTATCAGATCGTGAAGGACGCCTCCTTGCGCTACGGAACGTTCCCATAGCGCAGCGAGAGTCTGGGCACGTCAGTCCTGAATGGAGGCGGCCATCGCTTCACCGCGGTGGCCGCCGACGTGTTCCGTCTTGTCCCAACCGCGCTCTCCCCGGAGTTCACGCCAGAGCGCGCGCACAGCCGCGAACGACAGCAGCAACGAATACGGGATGAACACGACAGCCATCAAAAGCACGCGTGTCGGGTGGAACCGTAGGCCGAAGTCACGCGTGAACTGCCAGTACGCCATGGCGTTAACGGTGAAGTTCAAGATCAGCGCGTACAGCGGCAGAAACGTCATCAGGGCCACAGGCATCGGCAGGTTGGCGAAGAGCACCGCCAAAATGGCGACCGGCCAAAGCAGTGGCATGAGCGATGTGGTGAACGGTTGCGTCAACGTGTGAAGCGCGAACAGGCGCAGGCGGGTCGAAGGGAGCCGCCGCCACGCGCTTCGCTTCAGCACCTGCAGGAATCCCTGGTGCCACCGTGCCCGTTGACGGATGAACGCGCCAATGGTCGGCGGTATCTCTTCCTTCGTCGCTAGTTGGGGACTCGAAAAGACGCGGAATCTCGCGCCCGCCACGCTGAGGCGAAAGCCAAGGTCGGCGTCCTCCGTCAGGCACCGCTCGTCCCAACCGCCAATGCGATTGAGGATGGACCGTCGCAGAAAGATCGTATTGCCTCCGAGCGGCATGACGCCGGTCGCCGCGTCATGGTGGAGTCGCGAGTTGAACCACAGGTAGTACTCGACGCAGTTCAGGGCGGCATACCACGTCGCCTCGTGGTTCATAAGCTGCACAGGGCCCTGTACGACATCCGGCGACTCGGTTTGGGCGATCGTGTTCACGGCGCTCAGCAGATCCGGGTGTACGTCATCCTCCGCGTCGAACACGCCGATCAGATCGCCGGTCGCCGTCTCCAGGCCGACGTTGAGGCCGTGCGGCTTGTTGATTGGTCCGTCATTGAACGTCACCAGGTGAACGTTCGACGCTCCGGACTCGCTCATCGCCTCTCGCGCCTTCGCGATCGTGGCCGTGTCGCTCTGCTCGCAGATGACGATCACCTCGAACAGATCCACGGGGTAGTTCGTACTGAGCACCTGCCGAATCGTCTGTGCTATGACGCGCTCTTCATGCCGCGCCGGTAGCAGCAACGAAAAGCGAAATTTCGGCGGCAGATCGACCTTCGGGCGCCCCGGCGAGGCGGACGGGCGCGGCTCGTTCCAGATGTGCAGCAGCAGAAGCGTCGACCATGTCGCCTGCGCAAACAACGCCACGGACACCAGTACGACGATGGCGTACACCAACAACAAGCCCATACACAAGCCTCGCCCCGGCCACCCGGGATAGCTGCTACATGACCGCCAGAACTAACCACCGACGGGGATGCCGGGGCACCCGATCACACGCGGACGCAAACGAGTATGTCCGCGAGATTGACCTTCCCGCAACCTTCGACCCGCGTTCGGGCCTACGGATTGACAAGAAACGTATAGACGCTCCATGGCTTGAGCGCATACGAGAACTTCCCATCCACAACCGAGATCTCTCCAAGATCGACGGGCGACGCATCGTCACCGCTCATCTGCCACACGGTCACGCTAGTGGCCACCGCTTCGCCAAGCGAGAACACGGCGAAGCGCACCGCGTTCTCGTGCTTGTTGATCGCGACGATATTCCTCGGGTCGTCCGACGCGTACACCGCTACGTCCTCGAGCCTCGTCGTTGCCTCCACGAGCTTCGACCCGAAGCCCCGGAATAGGCTCTCGCCCGTAAACATGCCGATGCCGTGGTAGGCCGGCAGCGGATCGTTAACGAGACACGAGCGCCTGACGCCACCCTGCACCAACTCCGGCCTGTCACACAACGCACCAAGTGGGCCGTTCTTGGTCGCGTAGAAGCGGGACGAAACGCCGGCGTTCACCATGTGCCCGATTGCTGCCGCTGTCCAGACCGTGCCGAACTGCGTCAACTGCCGGGCATCACCGGTCCAGCTCAAGCCCCACTCGCCGACCTCAATATCAATATCAGCCGCTCGCGCTTCACCGAACACATCCGCCAGGAGCGCGCGAAGATCGTTCGCGTTGCGCTCGTAGCTCTGGATCGCCGATGACAGCATGACCGCGTCCGACTTCTCGACGTCGCCGCCACGACCGTATTGATGCCAATCCACAAAATCCGGAACGACGCCGTTCTCGTTGAGGATGCGCAGAACCGTCTCGATGTAGTCACGCTTGTACGACGAAACGGCCGGCCCACCGATCTCGATTGCGGGATCGACCGCCTTCATCGCCCGGTACATCTCGATGAATCCCTCGGCGTACTCGTCGGCATCGATGCCGCCAAGGTCTGGCTCGTTGCCAATGATCCATCGCGTGACAGGTATGGACCCGGGCGACGTGTTGAAGTGCGCGACCTCGTTCGCCGCGTCCGTGGCCCAGTATCGCCGCGGCATTCGGGCGCTCATCCGCACCTTGATCACCGGCTCGGCCCCAGTTGCGCGGGCGGCCTCGACCCAGTCGATACCCGCGATCGACTGATCGCATCCGGCGGCGTAGCAGACGATACGGCTGGCCGGATCGCCGGCCGTCTTGTATGCCAGATCGAGCCGCAGCGCGCCGATGCCCAACTTCCGCAGTTGGGTCTGCTGACGAAGATCCGTGGTCAGGCCGGAACCTTCCCCGTAGTGACTTTCGTCCATACCAAAGGCCCGCGGACTCAGAGTGTGCGTGGCGGTCGAGTAGTCGATGAAGGTGTTGGCTGCGCCATCCGGTGTCGGCGCGATCTCGTCTGGCGCCGACAGAAAGTCAGCCTGCTTTGCCGCAAACCCAGCCACAGCGGCGAGAAGCACCAACGCGGCCAACAGTCGTATCATGATCGGAGCCAGGCCGGGTGGCGCCGGGCCAGCCCGTCGGAGTCTCTTGTCAGGCGTTCGAACGCGATTCCGCTCACTCGTTGGACCGTGCGCTGCCAGAGTGATCCACGGGGACGTCGTTGACGACTCCTGTTGGTTCGTTTGGAAAACCTTGCAACCAGACACGGCCCACCGCCAGCTGGATGTCCTCCTGGCCTTCCGCCTTCAGGGTGAGGGTTGTCGGGTCGCCGACCGACACGTTCATCAGGACCGAGCGTCCATAGAATCCGTCGAAGAGTGGCTCCTGGCTGCACGGCAGCTCCGTGTACACGACGCCGTCGCTCATCGCGATGCGAAGGAGGTCGTCGGCGCACCGCGTCACGAAGAAGACGTTGATCTTTGGATCGGGGACTCCGGCAACGGCTGGCGGACCGTACGAAAACGAGTCCAGCAACTCTCTCGCGGACTCGGGGACGAGAGGCGGACGCGATCCGATGCCCGTCGGTTCCTCAGAGAGTCTATTCACCGCGAGAATCCTGATCAGCGACTGGCCGTCGCCGAACTGGGCGATGGGATTTGCGTGATCCACGACCGTACTGACGAACGGGAGATCGCCGCGGTTAACGTCACCGGCCATCGGCGGTGTCAAGACGATGAAGTCGACATTCCGCCAGTCATCCTTCAGCAGCCGGGTACGCACTCCCGGGTCGCGGTCCGCGATCCAGTAGTGGTACGTCTTATCGAAACCGCCCTTCGAACCGCCGGCTCCCGGGCTTCCTCCAACCTCACGCAAATCGATCAGGTACGTCGTATCAATGATGAGCAATGCGTCACGATCCAGGTTCGTCGCGATCCAGCGTTCCGCCTCGTGATGCACGACGTTGTAATCTCGCTGGTAGAGGTCGCGGAACTGAGAACGGTATACCGGTGCCCTACTCAACGCAAAATACGGGACGAGCAGGACAAGCACCGCCGCGACGATGATGATCGGTATAGGCCACAGTCTCTCGCGCGAGCCTCCGTCATTCCTGCCCCCTACCACGTGCAGAACGCGAATGGCACCGGCACGCCCGACCGCCAGCAGCTGACTCACCATCAGCGCCAGGTTGAGCGCAAGGATGGGAAGCACCGGAAGCACCCAGTAATCGCGAATGCCGCCAACCCTCGTGAGGAAAAAGAGGTACGGGATGCTAAGCGCGACCGCGATCCGCGCGCCGCGGTCGCGAATCGAGGCGACGATGCTCACTCCCAACGCGCCAGAGAGGAGCCAGACGAGAACAGGCTCCTCGCGCCACCACTCTTTGAATTGCGCGCTGAACGACGTCGATCCGTAGATATCGCCCGAGCGGCCGAACAGCGTGCCGAGAAGGCTTACGTGTTCGCTATTTCCTCCAAGATAGGTACCCGAGGGAAAGAGTTCACCACGAAGCAGCGCAAACAGTGGATACACCGAAACGACACAGCCGTATACCGCGATCCAGCCGACCATCGCGAGCGGACGGCGTTCCCGGTCGATCCGATCGAAGATGATGAACAACGCGCCCGGAACGAAGAACACCAGAGGCTCTTTGGAGAGCGTCGCGGCGCCCAGGCACAAGGCGCTCCACCAAATTTGGTTCAGGCGTGTAGTAGGCCCGAGAAGGAGCAATATGGCTGCGAGCAGCCAGATCGTCGCAATATTGTCCAGCTTGACGAGCCGGTGAAGCTCGATCGTCTGGGGCGAAGCCGCTACCACCACAATCGCAATCATCGCGGCCAGCCTGCTCTGTGTCAGGCGCATGCAAATGTGAAAGAGCAGGAACGATGAAGCCAGGTTGATCAGCAACATCAAGACGCGGCCCGCATCGATCGCCGACGCCCCGATGCCGAGCTCGCGGATGATCCACATGGGCAGACCGAGCGTGATCCAGCCGAGCGGCGGATGGTCGTACCAGTACGTGTACGGATCAAGCCGGCCCAGGCGAACGGTGGCCCAACCCTGCCCCAGAATCGCCCCTTCGTCGATGTCATAGGCAGGCGAGCGAGTCATGTTATAGACGTGCAGCGTGAACGTTGTGAACATCGCAAGCGCAACGCACCAATGCGCCAGCATCGCCCGCAGAATCGCACTCTCGCCGGCGTGCCACTCGGTGCGCGTCGGCGTAACGGGCGCGGCGGCGTACTCCCGGCGAATCGCGCGTTCACTCGCGCGGCCCACGCCTCCCATGACGGCTGCTCCGGCGCTTGCTGTCGCAGCCACCCCGGAAGCGCCGATCGCCGTCACGCGCAGCGCCGTAGCCCCAGCAGCGGCACCAGGCGAGGCAACGGTGGCAGCCGGCGCGTGCACGGAATGCTCGATGCCCGGCGCGGCAGCGGCAACTCGTACCAGCGGCTCAGCCGGCGCCGATCCGTTGGTTCCGCGGACGGGCGTCGGCGCCGCGGCCGGTGGTGGCAGATCCGTGGCGGCGCCGTCTTCCGCGACAACGATACTGGCCGGAACCGCCTCGTCGGCAGGCGTTGATGCGCCGCCGTCCGAAGTAACGTCGGGCGACGCACCGTTTGCCGCACGCACCGGATCGCTAACCGGCGACTCGACGTTCGTCAGCTCGGCTGCCTCATCTGGCGATGCCGGAGGCGAACCACCGTTCGCACCAAAAGGCGCCGCGTTTCCTCGCGCCGGCGACTCGCGGCGACGATCGCTTTTCGGGGCGCGAGTTTTGCCAGCGCCCTTGGCGGGTGACTTCGGCTTACGCGTTACAGGAGCCGCGCCGTTGCCGTCAGCGTTTAGGACGGGCGCGGCCTCGGCCGGAGCGGCCGGGGCATCCATCGTACGGAGGAGGTCATCGATGCGGCGCAGCAACTCAGCCGCCTCCGCCTCGACCCGCACGAGCCTGTCGTTCGAGGACTCCTCACTCCCATGTGCCAACGCTGGAGCGTCGGCGTCGCCGGTGCTGTTTGGCTCAGGCGTTACCGGGGAACCTGACAGCCCGTTCGCGGGCGCAGGAGTCCTGGCTTCGAACACCCGAAGCAGCTGATCCGCCCGGTCCATTAGTTCCTGCTTGTTGCGTTCGATCTTGGCCAGTCGCTCGGCGTCGGCGGTCGCCTGGGCGGCCTTACCGATGGCCGTCGACTTCCGCGTCGTCGACGCGGCGCGTGGACGCTTCCGGGGCGGCGCTGGCGGCGACGCTGGCGCCTCGACGACCTCGGGCGCCCGGTTCTCGAGCTGTGAAGGGAACGGCACGTCTGCGTGTTCGTGCAGCCACTCGTCGTAATGTTTGCGCTGAACAGGATCGAGGAGGACGTCACGCGCCTGTGTGAGTTGGCGAAACCGGTACTCGCCCGCGGCGGCGTCAATCCGGCGGCGCATCACGCCGAACGCAAGCTTTACCACGCTGTTGGTGGCGGCCGAATCCAGGCAGAGCAGCGCGTAGTAGTCGTCGAAACTCCCCGGCTCAGCGAGCGCGGGCGCCTGCTCCGCATGCCCGGGATGCTCTGCGACGGCCGCGGCGATCTGCTCGTGCGCCTGGTTCAGCGCCGTCATGCGCTGCCGAGACTCCGGGTCGCGCGGCCCACGCTGAACCTCGTCGATCTGGAGCCAGTACGCCTCCTCGACGAGCTCTCGGGGAGCGTGTGGGTGAAGGCCGAGCACACCGTAAGGGTTCTTTTGCATACGCGTGCGTTGCCGCTAACTGTCCCGTAATTATCCGGCGCTTCGGCCGGCGGCTCGTTCACTCAAACGCGCTGACACGTTCGCTGGTAGTTTCGTTGTCCCGGCGAGCCAGTCGACCGTACGCGCCATGCCCTCGTCAACGGAGACTTTTGGTGTGTGGCCGAGCAGCCTCGTCGCCTTCGACGTGTCGTAGACCCGGTCGGCCGTGACGGCAAACAGCGTGTCGCGCGTCATCGGCGGCTTGTCGCCGAACCGCTGCTTCCCAATGAACCGGTTCTTCAGCATCCAGGCCGGCTCGAGCCCATAGCAGCTTAGCAGCGCCAGGGCGTACGGAATGTGGAGCGACGGCGGATCAACGCCCAGTGCCCGAGCCATTGCGCCTATGTAGTCCTTGAATGTGATTGCGCTCGGGCCGAGCAGAAGGAAGGCCTCGCCGTACTGCTCGCTCGCGCCCGCCGCGAGAATGCCGTTCACCACGTCGTCGATGTACACGGGATGAATGCGGTTGGCGCCCGAGCCAACGAACGCGAACCGACCGGACGACAGCCGCAAGAGCGCTTGCGTCACGCCACCCGTGTCATCGTCCGGTCCATAAATCCAGCCCGGGCGCACGGTCACGATCGGCAGCTTCGAGCGGAACACGACGTCCTCGGCGAGCTTCTTGCTCTTGTGGTAGTAGCTGAAGGTCTTGCCGTACGGGTGCGCCTCATCGATCGGTCGATACTGAAAGTCGAAGCTATAGACGCCCACGCTGCTGCAGTAGACGATCTTCGATACACCCGCGCGCTCCGCGGCTGTGATCACGTTCTGCGTCCCCTGCACGTTCGACTCCATGTACTCGCTGAGTGGCACGCCCCAGTGATCGCGCCGCGCACCGATGTGGTACACCACGTCGATGCCGGCGAACGCGCGCGTCAAGGCATCGACGTCGCGGAAGTCGCCCGCATGCACGGTCGCGGCGCCGCCGAACATCTGCTGGGCGTGCGAAGCGTCGCGAGCGAATACGCTCACGTCATCCGTCTCCGCGAGACGGCGGGCGACGTGCTGGCCGACGAATCCGGTAGCTCCGGTGACCAGGACCTTCATTCTGAGGCTCCTTCAGCTGGCTGGCGATCGCCGGCCGCGAACGTCTTCAGCGAGTTATATGCGAAATTGAACCCGAACCCCGTCCCCGCCCCGGCCAATTGGGCCAGAGGAACGATCCCTGTCGCGAACGTCACAGCGTTGAAGGCCGCGAGGTCAATAACGAGCGCACCCGAGGCCGCGACATGAGCGTGGCGCAGGCGCCCCCACGTCGGCCGCGTCCGCCACGTGAACAGGCAGTGTAGCGCGTAATTCCGAAGCAGCCCCATCTCAAAGTTCACCACCCACAGCCCATTCAGCGTCAATGTTCCGACATCGGCGACAAACAGCTCGTACAGCCAGATCATCGCCATAAGCTGGGCGATGGATCCGGGAACGCCCACCACGCCCGCGACGATGAGGTACCGCACGAACACCGGGCCGCGCAGGAGCGCATCCCAGGACGACTGCGCCCACCCTGCAGGCTCTCGCGGAGCCGCGAGCGGTTCGGCGACGGCGAACGAGTCGACCTTCATGCGCTATTCCATCGCCCCGGCACGCGCCAGCGCATCGAGAATGGCATCCGGATCCGGCGGGCACCCCGGCACGAAGAGGCCATCGTGATGGTCCGCGAGTTCCGCCGTGCAGTCGCCCACGAAGACCAACGAGCCGTGCTTCTCCGGGATCACCGACTGCTCCCCCTTGAGCACATCGATGCGCCCGAACAGTGACTTGACAAGGATCGACGGGCCATAACGGAGCATCTTCCTCGGATCGCTCTTCATGGACTCCTTCGCGGTCGTCACGTGCAGGTCGCAGCCATTGCACGACCGCACGTTGCCCCAGATGCGAAGACCAAGCATCCGGTCGTACTCCGGTTGGTTCGGCCGCTCAAAGGCGACACGGATTGCCTCGATCGGCGTGCCCCGTACCTCGGGAACGCACGGGGTCTCCGTCGCGTACCCGATCATCGGAACCTCTTCGGCGGCGAATCCCATCACCTGGGCGACGACGGTATCAAACTCAACCACGCCCGTGCCGACGGCGAACACGCCCGGCGCGTTGCGCTTCCCGTGCGTGGGGCCGTTGCCTTCCATGCCCTCGACTCCGTCAAGGACGATCAGATCTGGCTTGAGGATCTTCCCCAGCTCGCCCAGCGGCTCGTCGACGCCGCGCTTGTGATTGTTGCGCTTCTCGTCATAGTCGCAGATGCCCTGCTGATTCTTCAGGCTGAGCGTGACACCACAACGCACGTGCGTCTTCATCTTGGGCACGTTGATGTAGCAGTCAGCATCGAGAATGACGTTGGGCAGCGGCAGGTCGCCGTACTTCCAGGGCACCGTGCGGCGCTCCGCCTGGTTCAGATCGATCAGCTCGATGCCGAGTCGCGCCGCCAGTTCCGCCATGCCCGAGCTCTCGAACACCTGCTCGACCGGCCGGTTGATGGAAGGGCCATCGGCGACGACGATGTCCTCGAAGCCGCGCGCCTTCAGGGCATCGTGGATCGCCTCGACGACGGCGGGGTGCGTGGTCGTGCCGCTCGTCCGTCCGAACTGGTTCACCAGGTTCGGCTTGATTGCCGCCGTCCGTCCCTTCGGCTGTAGCTCGAGGCTCTCGAGCGCAGCTTCGAGGTGCGCTCGAATCTCAGTTACGTCGTACCGCGTCTGCGGGCTCAGGTAGACGGCCATGGGAACGTTCCTTCCGCACTTCTTTCCACAGGTTCGCCCCGACGTCGAGCATCGTCGCGGGGTCCATCAACATGCTTGTGTAGGCCGCGTTGGCCAGCGGGCACGCGCACTCCTGGCTCTTGATGCTCTTCCGGATCGGCTTCGCGAGCCCGCTGAACCAGATCTTCTTGAAGTCGTAGCCGTAGTCCCGCAGGTTCGCGATCGGCTCGGCCCGCACGGCGCAGGTCCAGATGTCGCCGTTCGGGGCGACGTGCGCCGATGCCCACCCGGCGTAACACGGAATCATTTGCTTGTCCGATGTCAGCAGCCGCTTGACGAGTTCGTAGTACTTCCGCCGAAACGCCTGGATGTACCGCGACTGCCCGTGGTGCGGCGCGTACTCGCTCGCGCCCTTCATGATGTCGACGGCGCGGGCGTACTCTTCGCTTCGCGGCGTGATGCCGGTACCGATCGTCCCGAGCTCGAC
>JANPBN010000327.1:0-2312 GCA_031430415.1 Dehalococcoidia bacterium | reverse complement strand
GACTCCGACACGCCGAACGGATTGATGCGGTTCTCGACGATCGACTTCGCCGCGTCGAGCGCGGCGTTGACATCGATGTTCGACTGCCCCTGCAGATCGGCCTGCAGCACGATGCGCGAGCCGCCTTGCAGATCCAGTCCGAGGATCATGCCCTTGCAGTCACGGGCGGGGTTCTCGTTGCTGGTGTCGTTCGAGTGACACGGCAGCTCCAGGCCGCCGACCTTGCTCGGGACGCCCTGACCGGAGGGCAGGTTCGCCCAGTCCGGAAAGTACCGATCCGGCTCGTCGGGCCAGATCGTGTACATGCAGCCCGCCGCGAGCGCGACGATGCCGACGACGAAGAGTCTTTCCCACCACCTACGCATCTATCGTCCCTCTTCCCGGTTCGCGAGCGTCCGCGACTGTATCGTCTGACCCTTTGCCACGCGCTGCTGGATCGCCGTCGCCAGCGCGTTCATGACCACACCATTGCCGAAGTCGATCACGACCTGCACCGGACCGGACTCCGGAACGTACACGTCAGTGACCGCACCAAGAAAGCCCGAGGTGGTCAGCACCTCGTCTCCCACCTGTAGATCCTTGATGTCTTGCTGCTGCTTCTTCTGATCCTGTTGCGTCGGGCGGATCAGCACCAGGTAAAACGCGATCATGATCCCGACCACGACAATCGTAAGAAAGACACTGTCGCTCAAGGCTCAGCTTGCTCCTCTTCCACGATCTGCGCCGCGACGAAGTCCCACGCCCGGGCACGATCCGTCACCTCGCCGGCCCCCTGCGCCTCCCGGAGCGCCGAAAGCACACGGCCCACGATTGGCCCTTCCTTGAGCCCGAAACGCGACATTATGTCGTCTCCAGTAAGGAGGCGCGGCGGGTCGAGTATACCCTCATCACCATATGAACGCACGAGGAGGCTGTTCATATACCGTACGTGCCTCGTCCAATCCGCGGATGTCATCTGCGGCCCGCGCGCCGCTGCCGCATCCGCCAGCGACAGAACGAGCACGCCCGGCACCGCGTCGCCGAGATCGCGGTAGAAACGATACAACGCGCGTCGCGTCGGAGCCTCACCGATCTGCGCCAGCTGGACCGGCCGCAGATGCTCAGCGACGAGGCGGCTCACGTACCGCACCTCCGCCGCCGAGAACCGCAGGCGGCGCATGACGCGCGCTGCGATCGTGCCGCCCTCCTCGGCGTGACCGAGGAAGCGCACGCGGCCATCGTCCTCGACCGTGCGCGTTTGCGGCTTCGCGACGTCATGAAGCAGGGCCGCAAGTTTGAGCAGCGCTCCCCGCGTGCGCCCTCCCGAGAGTTCATCAGCAAAGTGGATGCGCAGGTCTCCCTCGCACCAGCCGAACGCCTCCCAGAACGCGTCCGCCAGCCACGACGCCTCGCCGATGCTTCCGCGCTCGACGAGCAGCATGTCGACTGCCTCGACCGCGTGGAGCGAATGGCGTAGCACGTCGTAGGCGTGGAAGTCCGACGCCTGCGTGACATCCCGCCCGAACGTCACTTCCGGAAGCAACGCTTCGAGGAGTCCGCACTCATCGAGCAGCACGACGGCGCCATACGCCGCAGGGAGGGCGAAGACCCGCGCCAGTTCGTCTCGGCAGCGCTCGGCTGCAGCCCGCCGCACGAGCGGCGCCCGCGCACGAATCGCCGCCAGCGTCGTGGGTTCGATCATGAACCCCATCTCGGACGCCAGCCGAGCGCCACGGAGCGCCCGCAGCGGATCCTCATCCAGCGCCCCGGCCGAGATCATCCGCACCACGCGTACGTCGATGTCCGCCACGCCGCCCGTCGCGTCCACGACCTCGCCGCCCTCGATCGGCGCTGCCAGTGCGTTGATGGTGAAGTCACGCCGGCGCAGATCCGCATCGAGCGAGCCCTGAAGCTCGGCGACATCGACGTACGAGACCGCCCGCCCGTCCAGCACAACCCGCGCAATCGCCTGTTCGTCGTCGAGCTCCACGAAGTGGCCGCCGAGCGCATCCGCAAGCGCTCTCGCGAACCCGAGCGCGTCCTGACTCACGGTGATGTCGAGATCATGCATCGCCCGGCCGATGATCGCGTCCCGCACGGTGCCGCCCACGGCGTAGACATCGACGCCACGGACCGCCGCGAGCGCAGCGATCTCGGAAGCGAGCGACCGTATTGTTGGCGGAACGTTGTAGGTGCTCATGGGCTTCGGGCAGCCTATGCCAGGCGAACCTCAGCCTCGACGCGATCTTCGCCGTTGTCATCGATCGATGGCCGTATCGGGAAGAGCTCATCGTCGCTCTCGAGATGGTCGATGTAGAGGATGCCGTTGATGT
>JANPBN010000326.1:0-5021 GCA_031430415.1 Dehalococcoidia bacterium | reverse complement strand
ACACCGAATCCGTAATACACAGGCGATGCGTGCAGCGCCATCCAGTCGAGCGGGAATAGCGCCTCGAGCCAGATCGGCCGCGCGGTTGGCTCATAGCCATCGAGCTCTCGGGGTGCGGCCTGAGCCGTGCTTCCGTTCTTCACTCGACCCCCAGGAACATGCGCCTCGCGTGTGCGCCTCGGTCGTCATCGCGGTCGGTACACTCTATAATCAAACGGCTTGCATTGTCATTTCACGATCGCCGTGCCCATCTCCCTGAAATGTCTCAGATTTCGCACTCTCTTCATATCCACCTGAGACCTACAGGAGTATAATCCTGTTACGAGCGCCCCGTCTACAGGATGTGGACGGCCACTGGAGGATCAGCCCTCATGTCTGATACACGGCTGTCGAGGCGCATGAGCGCCGAGGACGCCTGGTTCCTCTACTTCGAGAAGCCTGACGCCCCCCTGCACATTGGCTCCGTCGCCATCTACGAAGGCCAAATTCCCTTCGAGAAGATGTTCGCCAGCCTCGACGCGCGGATGCACACCATCCCGCGGTATCGCCAGCGTGCCGTCATCCCACCCCTGTACGCTGGCCACCCCACGTGGGAGGACGACCCGAAATTCGCCCTTGACAGGCATCTGAAAGTCGTCACGCTCCCCGCCCCGGGCACGCGCGCCCAACTCATCGAGGCGTGTAGCGAGATGTTCGCCGACATGCTCCCGCGCGATCGCCCACTCTGGGACATCACGATGATCCAGGGTCTCGAAGACGGCAACACCGCCATGCTGAGCCGCGTCCACCATTGCCTGGTCGATGGCGTCTCCGGCATCGAACTCCTGCTCGCCGTGCTCGACCTTGTGCCAAACCCTGAGCCAGTTCCGCCCCCGGCTGAACCGTGGGCACCGAAAGACACGCCCGACCCGCTCTCATCGTGGGGCGATGCCGTGTTCGAGCAGTGGAACACGAACGTCCGCACGTTCACTGAGTGGCAACAGAACATGCTCGATCCACGCGAGCAATTCCGCGCCTTGACCGAGATGGGCCGAGCGATGGAAGTCGCACTCCCGACGGCATTTCGCCGGCCGGCGCAGACGCCATGGAACAAGCGGATCAGCCGCCACCGGCGGGCGGCATGGACCCACATGAGCTTTCAAGAGGTGCGGGGCATCCGCAGTCGCCTCGGTGGAACCGTGAACGATGTCGTACTCACGATTCTCGGAGGCGCCCTCGGTCGCTACCTCAAGGGCAGGAACGTCAAGACGGAGGGCATGACGCTGCGGCTCATGATCCCCGTCAACGTCCGCTCCGACGCCGAACAGGGCGCCTTGGGCAACCGCGTCTCCATGATGTTGCCCGAGATCCCGGTCGGCATCGACAACCCGGCCGATCGCCTCGTCGCTGTGCGCGCCGAGATGGAGCGCCTCAAGTCGCAATCTCAGGCCAACGCGTTCGAGACGATGATGCGGATGGCGACGAACGCACCGGCAGCGTTCCACGCGCTTGCCGGCATGGGCGGTGTGCCGGCGGGGCAGGCCAACCTCGTCTGCACGAACGTCCCCGGTCCGCTCATTCCGCTGTACGCCGTCGGTCACCGGATGATTGCCCACTACCCGATGGTGCCGCTCGCAGGCGATCTGGGCATTGGTGTCGGCATCACATCCTACGACAAGGGACTGTACCTCGGCGTTATGTCGGATCCCGAGGCCATCGACGACGTCTCGCTCATCCAGCAGTACATCGATGACGAGTTCAGGCTATTGCGACGGCTTGCCGATGTCCCTGAGAGCGATCTGCCAACCTTCGGGTCCAAGCCGCAGCGAAACGGCGCGTCCCACCATGCCGCCAGCGCCACGTCGGCGCCACAGACGCCCGAACCAGAACCGGCGTCGGCTACGACGGCGTAAAGGCCTATACACAGCACGGAAAATGATGGAGGCCGGAGTTGCGACTCCGGCCTTCGACTATCGATGTGACTGCAACCACGCGCCCGCGCATCAATGCGGCGGCGCCGCGGCCCGGCTTCGCTCGTCGAGCACAATCTGGTTGACTCGCTGACGCGTCACTTGGAAGTGTTCGGCCAATTTCTGCTGGTGGCCGTGGCGAAGCGCGTTGCGTTCCAGCAGGAACCGCACTGCGATACGCATCTTCTCCAGCCGTTCGGGGTCGCGCCGGTACGTCATTGCTGCTGATACCTCGACGCGTCGTACCCTTCGCGATCCATCAGCCGCATCGTCGAAAGCACCAGCTTGTAGCCGTTGAGCGCGCTCAGGCAGACGAGCAGGACGCCGGTCGTAATCAGCGTCGGCGCCGGAGCGAAGAACAGGCTGGCGATCCCGCCCACGGTGGCGACGCCGCCCAGCGCAAGTCCGCCAAGCGACATGGCGAACATCACGCGATAGTTTCGGATGCGGCGACCTGTCTTGTGATCCGCCATCGCTGGGCGCTCTCCTGTGCATTTGGCTCGTCCATGCCGTGTTCTGGGATCGCGAGTATGTCGCCCGGGGGCTCCTATTGCAACCCGGATTGTCAAGTTCGGCGTAAGTCACGCCAACCGCGTCCGAATGGCGTATGATCGCGTCATGCACGCATCGACGCGTATTCGCCTCTGCGCCGTCCTCCTTGCCACCGCCGCGGTCGTTGCATCGGCCTGCACCTCGTCGAGCCAGGACAGCGAATCGCTGGCGACAACGTCCGCCACGACGGCATCATCGCGTTCCCCTACAACAGAACCGTCTGTCGTCGCCAGCACAGCGACCACTGAGCCAGTTCCCTCAACCACACCCTCCGCCGCAGCCACCGCTACACCGAACCCCTGCGTCGGGCATTGCCCGTCCGGTGGGACATCCGTGTCGCCGACACCGGTTGTCGTGGGCGATGACGGAGTGCCCCGCGTGCCGCCGTTACGGCGGCTCACATTCTCGCCGGGCGACGCGCTTGCGCCCTCAGACCTCGCGGCGCGTGGCTACGGCCGCGCCGGCGTCGGCCCGTTCACCGGCGTCGCGCTCGTCATCCCATCGATCGGCGTCGACACCATGATCGAAGCGCAGACCGTACCGGCCTCCGGCGTTATGCCCGAACCGAGCTCATTCGAGGTGATCGCCTGGTACGACTTCTCCAATTTCACCGGACTCGGCGGCATTCCGCTCGAAGGCGGCAACGTCGTCATGGCCGGTAATCTCGGCGGCGGACTCAGGCCAGGCGTCCTCGCGAATCTATCCGGTGTGGCCATCGGCGAGATCCTCACGCTGCACCTGAATGACGGGCGACGCCTGTTCTACCGCGTGGAGTTCAACAAGACCGTCGTCGTCGACGGAAGCGACTGGACGGATATCGTCACCGCCACCGCCGACGAGTCCATGACCCTGATCACCGCAGCCGGCACGCAAGTCGGAGCTAAGTACACGCACCGCCGCATCGTCTGGGCGCGTCGCGTCAATTGCACGTTGCTGGAGGCCCCAGAGACGCCGACGCGCGCGCCCTACGTCGACTGCGAACAACCGGAGTAATCAACGAAGCGCCGGACGCGTGGCAGTGGTGGTTTCGAGGGCGACGTAAAGGCTTTCATCGCCGGACCGAAACCAAACCCTGCACAAAGCGAAGGCGCACCGCGAACGGCGCGCCTTTGTCGTGTCTCCTCAGAACGGCCGTCTAGTCGTTGAAGCCGTCTATATCATAGCTCATGATCAGCATGTCGTGCGTCCGGCCCTCGCTGTCGACCACGTAGTCCGACAACAGCGCCTCTGGACGGAAGCCGATCCGCTCGAACGTCGCCCGCGCGCCGCGCTGGTCCGACGTCATGTTTGCCGTGATCTTCTTCAGGCCCATGTCCTTGGCAATCTCGAACATCTCCTCAACGAGGCGCGCTCCGAGCCGGATGCTGCGGTACGTCGGCCCGACGATCGTCCGGATCTCGCCGACGTGGCGCGTCCAGAGCACTTCGTTGTGATGCAGGCTGGCCCATCCAGCCAGCTTGCCCTGGTCGTAGGCCAGCACCGTCACCGTCCGGCCAGCCTCGATGTTGCGCACCCACTCCTCGACATTCCGCCGATCCGTAATGTCCATGCGCAGGAACATGACGTCCTGGTGCGGCAGTTCTCGGGCGAACGCGATCAGTTCGTCGATCCGCGACCCGTCCATGAGCTGAAGTTGAAGCGCCGCTCCGCTCGCAAGTTTGACCTCGCGTGGGTACGTGCGCTTGAAGCTTGCTGGCTGAACATCCGTCGTCATGTCGCCTCCTCCGCCCGTCCCGGAGCGGCATGCGCCCGAGGTCTCGATCCTAGCACAGCCGGACGCATTCTGTCAGCCGTTTCGGCACAACCGGCGTTAGCGCGCCAGGCCCGCGATCGCGTTTGCGTCTCCGGGATAACCGCCGCCCGCGATGCCCACCCGCACGATCGCCACCGCCCAGGCCCTGAGCAGCCCGACGAGCTCGTCGAAGTCCGCGCCAACCGCATCGATGATGGGCGTCTCCATCGCGTCCGTCTCAGCCTCCAGGCGCTCGCGGAAGGCGCGGCCTTCGGCGGAGAACTCATCGCCGGCCAGCCAGCCCTTCGCGCGCATGCCGTCCAGCGCGGCGTCCATCTGCTCAACCGTCCATCCGCGCGTGAGTGAGTACGTCTTGAGGGGGATACCCAGCTGAAGCTCCGAGAGCAGTTGGATCTCAATCGGGCGCACGCCAGCCCGCGTCCACACCGCGATGTGACTGTCGCCGCGATGCTCCCGCAGCATGTCGCACGACCGCCACAACTGGCCGATCGGCTCCACCGGGTACGGCAGCGACCGCAGCCCGCTGTAGAGCGGATGCCCGGCGTGCTCGGCATCCGCCATGCCGCGCTGCAGCAATTCCGCCGCGCGTAGCATGTCGCGTTCCGACACCTCCGGCAGCTAACGTCGCAGCGACGCCGTGGCTCCGTCGTGCCGCGCCTGCAGGAGCGGCGCGGGCGTCGTAGCGGCCCAGCCCGCGTCAACTGCCGGCACGACGAGCGCCGGACTGAACACACCGAACGCCGCCGCCACCACGAGCCCCGATGGCT
>JANPBN010000325.1:0-1511 GCA_031430415.1 Dehalococcoidia bacterium | reverse complement strand
ATCGACGAGGGCGTGACTTCGTTGACGGGAAAGATCCCGGTGAACCCGAGCGGCGGTCTATTGTCGAAGGGGCACCCGATCGGCGCGACCGGCTGCGCGCAACTGACGGAGATCTTCTGGCAGCTGCGCGGACAGGCGGGCGACCGCCAGGTGAAGAACGGCGAGGCGAAGATCGGCCTCACGCAGAACGGCGGCGGCATGATGCGCGGTGAAGCGGCTGCGATGGCCGTGCACATCCTCGAGCGCTAACGCCCCCGGACCTAACCCCCGGCCCCTTCCCTGAAGGGAAGGGGCGGTTTTTCTTGCCGGGTTGGGTGCAGCGGCCGCGCTAGAACCAGCGCTTGGACCACTCGCCGAGCTTTTCGTTCGCGCGGCTGAGGATGGGCGTGCCGTGGCCGGGGAGCGCGATGTCGAAGTCGAGTGCGGCCAGGCGACGGATGGTGCGCTTGGCTTCCGGCGTATCGTGCGTCGCCATCCACATCGGAAGTTGCAGGCCGCCTGTGTTCATGAATGCGTCAGCGGAGAACAAAACGCGCTTCGACGCGCAGTAGAGGGCGATCTGGCCGGGGGTGTGGCCGGGTGCGTGGATGACCTGAAGGCCACCGGCGACCGGTAATGTTTCGCCCGTCTGGAGAACGCGATCCACGTTGAGCACGAAGCGTCCCCTCGCCTGGGTGGCCGCGGAGATGGGGCCAAAGATGCCCTTCATGGGCATCCATTTCTTCTCGCCGTTCATGTACGGGACGTCGTCGGCGTGGGCGCAGAAGGTGGCGCCGGTGCGCTCGACTAATGCCGCGACGTTGCCTGTGTGGTCGAAGTGGTAGTGCGTGGCGATGATCGTGCGGAGGTCTTCCGGCAGACGTCCCAGGGATGTGATGGCGTCGAGGATGCGCGGCGCGGCGCCGGCGCTGCTCGTGTCGACGAGCGTGAGGCCGTCGGTGTCATCGATCAGATACGAGCGGCCGATGTTGAGGCCCTCGATCGCGTGGATGCCGTCGGTGATCTTCTGCATGCAGGGATTCTGCGGTCGTTGGGCCTCAGCGTCAACGCCGGATTATGGTGACTCGTTGGAGGAGAGGGCGGTCAGGTCGAGGCGGTGCGGCTTGCCGGTCAGGTCGACGGCATCGAAGCGGCCGGCCTGCAGCTCCGCGATGAGGTCCTCGACGCCGTGGATATCGCGCTCGAAGTTCGTCGCGACGCGTCCGATGTCGCTGCGGGAGTGCGAGTCCGTGCCAGCGGTACCGGGCATCTTCATGAACTCGCAGAGGGCCGCGGAGAAGGCATTCTCCTTCACGGTGCCGCGGCCGTTGAGTTTCTCGAGCGCGGCGCAGTGGCCATAGGCAGGGTTGTGGGAGGCGCGAACGAGCGCATCGTGGTAATCGCGCTCGCTGTCGACGTACCACGGCATCTGCCGGCGGTAGGGGTGGGCGGCGACCATGGCGCCGTGCGCGTCATCGACGTGGCGTGCGAGTTCGGACGAACGGTGCATGCCGTAGACGTACTTGTCGATG
>JANPBN010000324.1:0-5770 GCA_031430415.1 Dehalococcoidia bacterium | reverse complement strand
GCCCGTCACCCAGTCGATCGCCGACTCCTCGAGCGCCGGGTACAGGAACTCCTCGACGACGCGCGACAGCCGGTGGATCTCGTCGATGAACAGAACGTCGCCCGACTGCAGGCTCGTCAGGATTGCCGCCAGGTCGCCGATACGCTCGATCGCCGGCCCGGACGTGATGCGAATGCTCACGCCCATCTCGGCCGCGATGATATAGGCGAGCGTTGTCTTGCCCAGGCCGGGAGGGCCGTACAGCAGCACGTGATCGAGCGGCTCGCCTCGCTGGCGCGCCGCCTCGATGCCGATGCTGATGTTGTCTTTGACCTTCTCTTGGTTGATGTAGTCCGCGAGCCGTTTCGGCCGCAGCGATGTGTCCGCCTGGAGGTCGCCCTCAAGCGGTTCACCGTCGGTGATGCGTTCGGCCTGCTCGGAATTCGCCATCGTGCGGCAGTGTAACGCGCGACCCGGTGTGGCCGGTTCAACGCAAAGACGCTGAGGACACGAAGGATCCCGCCGCCCCTTATTCCATTCTCGTTGCGCCCTTTGCGTTGAACTTCGCCCTCGCGTGGAACCCGAGCCCTACGCCCGCCAGACCTGCGGCGGCTTACCCGTCGGCAGGTCGCCCAGCGCATACAGCTCGATCCGCCACGGCGTCAGCTTGAGGATGCCGAGCGTCGGATCGTCGGGGCCTGACCAGATCATCTTCAAGTCGTAGCCGAGCGGCGGCAGTGTGCTCCCGTAGAGCGCCCAGATGCGCTCCTTCTCCTCGGGGCGATCGTCCCATTCGGCGCGACAGTCGGCGTAGACCTGCTGGTGCTGCTGATCCCAGTACGTCAGCGAGACATACGGGTTCGCGTCGAGGTGCTTCGTCTTGAGCGTCTCGCGTCCCGTCGCGATGTACCCAGTCGCCCCCTCCCAGATCGGGTGGAGGATGCGCGACCGCGGCCGTCCCTGCCGGTCCACCGTGGCGACCGTGCACCAGACGATCCGGCGCACTCGCGCCATGAACTCATCCTCAATCTCGGCGAACGATGCGACATCCACAGTGTGTGCCTCTCTACCGGTCGAGCACTTCGGCGTTTGGGTCGCGTGCCGGATCGGCGTCTGGCAGGTCACCGCTGGCCCAGTCGCCCGTCTTCCACGACGGCACCGGCGTCTTGCACTGATCCTTCGGCACAAAGCGCGAGCGTTCGACCAGCTTGTACTTGTGGATGTAGCGCGGACAGTTCGGGAACACCTCCCGCGCCTGCACGCGCACGATGAACTGCGCCTCCGGCCACTGCGCCTTCAACGGATCGGCGAAGTCGACCGTCGCCGCGCCGTTGAGTCGCATCCGCCATTGCTGCTCGAAATCGATGAACAGGATGCCAACCTCGCTCGTCTCCATGACGTTCCCCATCGACAGGTACATGCCGTTGCCATCGTAGTTCGGGAAGGCGATCGTCTTGTCGTCGATCACCTTCACGAAGCCGGGTTCCCCGCCCTTGTAGGAGCAGTTGGCGTGCCCGTCCTTGTCGACCGTCGCCAGGAAGAACATGTCCATCCGTTCGATGAAGTCGCGATCGCTGGCGCTAATCGAGTCATGGACGACATCCATCACCCTGTCTGCAAGACGCCGCGTGTCGAACGCGTCCTGTAGCTTCCGGGAACTGTCCGTAAAGAACTCCGCCATCATGTGCCTCCTCAGTGGAAAAACGTCGCCCGTCCATCCTATGACCGCGCACCTACGGCGTCCAGCCAATTTCCCCGGCGTCCCGCTCTCGAAGCGAAGATCCCGCTGCCGAGCGGGACCGCCGTCTCACGTCTCGAAAAAACAAGGGTGTTCCCTGATACACGGCGTACGGGATCGCCCCTAGCATGGGCGGCATGAGATGGCAGTTCCTACATCGCTGGTGGATGCCGTTCGCGGTGCTGACCACCGCTTCGGCGGTCTCCGTGCCCGTCGCCATGTACCTGCAGCACGGCATGGCCACGTACGACGGCGCCGATCTCGGCCTCGCCTACGGCAATGCCTGGGTGCTCCGCGATGATGTGCTGGCAACGATCGTTGTCTACGCCCTCAACCTCATGCCCGTCATCTGGTTGTTCAATGCCGATGGCAGCACGCGCTGGGCCGCCTTCTGGGCATCGCTCCTCGGCCTGAGCAAGGTCGTCGGCCCGGTGGCGCTCGCCAGCATGTCCGATGCGTCAGTGCTCGGCGGGCCGAGCTACGTCGACTGGCACACCCTGCGGATCCTCATCTGGTTCCAGGACGCACAGATGGTCGTGTTCGGCATCATGCTGTGGATGGCATTCGGTCGCTTTGTCGGCGACAGCCACAGCGCCACCGAACACTCCGGCCACTACGCCGAGGCGTAGCCGGCTCGATCCCAACCTCACATCGGCGTCGCCACCCCTGCCTCGATCCGAAAGCACTGCGCCGCGGCCGTAAACCCGGCCGGGAAGCGATCCGGATCCGGGCTCGTGATCATCACCTGGTCCGCCTCCAGCGCCGCGAGTACGCTGCCGCGCCTCGATTCATCGAGCTCCGACAGCACGTCATCGAGCAGCAATACCGGCTGTTCGCCCGAACGATCCCGCAGCAGCCGCGCCTCTGCGAGACGCATCGCCAGCGCCGCCGTCCGCTGCTGGCCGCGCGATGCGAAGGCTGCCGCTGGTTCGCCGCCTAGCGTCATTCGCATGTCATCGCGATGCGGTCCGGTGAGCGTCACCCCCGCCGCGACGTCTCGCCCGTGCGTCGCCTGCAGCTTCTCGAGGAGCGCGCCAGCGATGTCCTCGGGCGCGGCCACGGCGATGCGAGACGGCGCCCATCCCTCGGCGAACCGCGGCTCGTACGCCAGCGCAAAGCTTTCGCGCTCGCCGCTCAGCCGTGCATGCGATTCCGCCGCTGAGTCCGACAACGCCTCGACCGCGCGCGCCCGCGTCGCGAGAAGCACGGCGCCATCCCGGGCGAGTTCGTCGTCCCAATACGTGAGCTCGTCATCCCGGGAGGAGCCGTCCTGAATGCGTTTCAGCAGCGCGTTTCGCTGTGTCACGACCTTCGTGTAGCGCTGCAGCGCCCGCAGGTACGGACGGTCCGCCTGGGACAGCATCACATCGAGGTAGCGCCGCCGGCCCGATGGTGCGCCACGGATCAGGTCCATGTCGTCGGTCGTGAATAGCACCGCCGTGATCGCGCCAATGACGTCTGATGCCCGCTTCGCCACGCCGTTCAGCTTGAACCGCTTCGATGCGACCAGCCCACCGTGCGCGCCCTCCCGCCCCGAGACCAGCACCTCCACCGCCACCTCGCCCGACGCCCGGATCGCGCGCCCCGCCACGCGGGCGTACGGCTGCATCTCCTCACGCACGCCCCAGGCGATGAGATCGGCATCGCCCGAGACGCGCTCTGAGCGCCCCGTTGCGAGCAGAAAGACGGCTTCGAGCAGGTTCGTTTTGCCCTGTGCGTTCTCGCCCAGCAGAAGGATCGGCGAAGCCTCCAGCGTCAGGTCCTGCTTCGCGTAGTTGCGATAGTTCGTGAGGCTGAGTTGGCGCAGGTGCACGGACGACCTCACGGCTGACGAGGACTGGTGGCGACAGGTTGACACACATGCACGTCGATAGACACGAGAGCAGCGCGTCGGGAGTTCGGCGCCGCCCCTGCGCATTATGTTCCCTCCGCCGCGGGAACCATCGCCGAACGCTGCGTTCTCGTTCGAACAACGGTGCGTGCTGGGCAAATCTCCGCGGTGGGAAATGAGCGAGACGTGTTGACTCGTTATCCGTTCTGCCAGTAGCACGACCCCTTTACAATGCGGTCACGTCCTGAGTGGTGCCCATCCACCACCCAAATCTATGACTACAACTGAATAGCTTGAAGTACCCGATCACGCTTCGAGCGGACGGCCTCGCGTTCCGTAGGCCGCGTATCGCCCTGTCCATCGCCGCTGGCGACATCTGGCGATTCACGGTCAGGAACTGGGGGCTTTTCGCAGCCGTAGCGTTCACGTTCGCTGTCTATGCCCCCACGCTCCGCTACTTCTTCAGCGGGGATGACTTTGTCGTTCTCGGCTCGGTGGAGCACGACGGCGCGGCGAACTACATCGCCAACACGTTCTTCATGCGCGACATTGTCCCGAACTGGCGGCCGCTCACAGGCGCCATCTACGCCGCTGAGTGGAACCTGTTCGGCCTGAACGCGGCAGCCTGGCGCTCCGTCAACCTCAGCATCCACCTGTCCTCGCTTGTCGTCCTCTACACGCTCGTCACGCGCGTCACGAAGCAGCAGGCGATCGGCGCCATTGCGGCCATCATCTTCGGCGTTTCGGGCGCCCATTTCGACACCGTCACCTACATCACCGCACTGCCCCACGTGCTGGCGACCTTCTTCGTGTTGTCGTCGCTGCTCGCGATCACGTCCTACGTTCAGGACGGGGAACGCAACCCGGCAGCGTATTGGCTCTCCGTCGTGCTCTTCGTCCTGGCGTTCCTCTCGAACGAGGGTGCCTTTGTCTATGCCCCCGTCATCGTTGCCGCGTACACGCTCTTTGCGGTGCGCTGGCGTCGCTCGCTGCTGCGCTTGCCCCTTCACGCGCTCCCGTTTGTGCTCGTGGCCGCCGGCTGGCTGTCCTTCTATCAGACCTGCGATTGCCAGCAGCTCAAGTTCGATGGCTACGTCTGGGGCGAGCACGTCGTGACGAACTACGGCGTGTACCTCTCCTGGATCGCCTTTCCCGCCCGGGCGATTCCGCTCGCACCCGATGGCACACGCTGGGTGATCGCCGGCGCCGTAATCGCGACGTCGCTCTTCTTCGCCGTCCGCGGCCCCCACATCGCCCGGATCGGCGTGCTCGGCATCGCACTGGCGCTGCTTCCCTTCGTCCCGGTCGAGATCTGGACGGCCTCGCGTTACACCTACTCCGCCGTCGCCTTCTTCGCGCCGGTCGCCGCGATCGCCGCGTACACGGCCTTCGATCGCACGCGCCGCCTGCATCCCGTCCTCCGCGCTCCGGCGACCGTCCTCGGCGTCGCCTTCGTCGGCGTCATTGCGATGCTCTACGCGTGGCAGACGCTGGCGCAAGATGCGCACTCCGGCCGCGCCACGGATCGCTGGCTGCTGCTCGTGAACGAACTCCAGGCAAACTACGACGACGTTCCCGATGGCACCACGATCTACATCATCGATGGCCCATGGCAAAACCCGATGGAGCAGTACACCTGGGTTCCCTCTGTCGCGCGCGCCCTCTATGGCGATGCGGCGGCCTTCGACCTGCCTCGGGACAGCTACCGTCTCGACCCGCCGAACACGGAGAAAGCCCTCTTCCTCGAATGGACGCCTGAAGGTGGACTGGCGCCCGTGCCCGCGGCGCAGGTCATCCAGAAGCGCTAGTCCGGGGCCGATACTTCAGCAGCGACGGCGGACCGATGCGACCCTGAGGACAGCATCGGCCCGCCGAAGTTATTTTTCCGCACGCCCGGCCACGCAGTTGCGCGACCGCCTCCCGGAGCGGCATCCTGCACGCGACGGAGGCTCCCCGATGATCGTTTCGACACTGCGTCGCAAGACCACCGTGACCGATGCCGATGATTTCGCCAAGCGCCGCGATGCACTCGTCGCGCGTTTGCAGCCGCTCCTCGAGCGACAGCCGGGCTTCGCGTCGCACGAGCTGCACCGCGATGGCGAAGCGGGAGGCATGACCGAAGTGACGCGCTGGCAATCGCAAGATCACTGCCGCGCCTACCTCCGCAACGGCGCCGCCGCCATGGCCGCCACCATGCTCGATGCGTTCTTCCCGACCGCCCC
>JANPBN010000323.1:0-3448 GCA_031430415.1 Dehalococcoidia bacterium | reverse complement strand
CGCTCATCGTCACGCACGACCGCGACGAAGCCGCGCGCCTGGGCGACGATGTCGCTGTGATGATCGGAGGCCGCATCCGTCAGATCGGCGCACCGTCGGACATCTTCGGCGCACCGGCCGATGAAGAAGTCGCCGCATTCGTCGGCGTCGAGACGATGATCTCGGCCACCGTCACCGGCGACGAAGCCGGACTGCTCACGCTGACCGCCGCAGGTCACGCAATTGAAGCGATCGCCGTGCCCGGATCGTTCCGCGACGCGCTCGTCTGCCTCCGCCCCGAGGACGTCAGCCTCGCCCCGGGCGGAGACGCCACGCCCGGGAGCGCCCGCAACAAGCTGCCCGGCGTCGTCACGCGAGTCATCCCCAGCGGCGCCGATGCCCGGATCGAGATCGACTGCGGCTTTCCGCTCATCGCCCGCATCACGCGCCGCTCGGTCGACGAACTCTCCCTCGCCCCAGGCACGCGCGTCGTCGCTTCATTCAAAGCGACCGCCGTACACCTCATCCCCAAGGGATAGCCCAAGGATCGTCCTGGGCCGAGGCTGAGATTGCCAGAAGAGCCGCCGGAACAGTTCCTTCGCGACCTCAACAGAATGGCGACCCCAACAACCGCGCGCCGGGAGTCCGCGTGCACGCGGATCGTCACTGCCCGGGACGGTCGTCAGCCGCACCCTGCTCCAGGTTCGGCCGAGTCGTCGCTTGGTCAGCGTAGACTCCGGCCACCGCTGCCAGAATGCGCTCAATCGCAGCATCCTGCGCGGCGAGGTGCTCCTGGATCTGCTTGGCCTCATCCAGGATCGCCGCCGCGTCGTCGTACGTAGCCTGAGAGCGTGCATCGGCCGCTGCAGCCTGAATGTTCTGGCCGACGATGATGATCGGCAGCAACACCAGCTGTAGGAAGGTCTGGGCGATCCACGCGATGATGATGATCGAGTTCCCGCTCTTCAACGCCGATGGTGCGCTCACCAACGCGAGCAGCATGAACACGTACGCGCACCACATCGTGCCAACGACCAGCGTCACCTTCAGGCCGACTTTGGCATTGAGACGGCCCACCAGGCCCTGGCCGTGCACCTCGACTCGCGCCGCAGCCACCTTGGCCGGGCCTACAGCTTTGCGCTTCTCAATGTGCGGATGTGGTATGTAGTCGAAGATTGTCGCCATGCCCTAGCATAGCAACGCACGCCGTGTCCTTCGTTCGGCGCCTCGAGCGAATGATGCCCCAGCCCTACCTCGGCGGATGCCCCAGCGCGTCGAACATGGCGAACTCGTCGGAGATGATGCCGTCGACACCCCAGCGGAGCAGTTCGCGCGCGCGGTCTTCGTCGTTCACCGTCCAGGCGTACACCAGCAGTCCGGCCGCGTGCAGCGCGTCGACGCGCTCCCGCGTCAACAGCGTGTGCCGGATCGACGTGCCGGTAGCTGGCCGGCCATCGCCCATCCGCCGTATCAGCGCGTCGACGCGCGACTCGACGCCGATCGAGTAGAACAGCTGGAGCGCCGGATCGGCGGCTCTCAGGCGATCGAGCAGCTTCCAGTGCGGCGACGATACGCGCGCCGGCGGCATCATCGACTCGTGATCGCGAAACAGCTCCAACAGCGCATCCGCAGCGCGCGGCGACTTGGACTTTATGTCGATATAGATGTCGGTGCGGAAGTTGATCTCGCGCAGCAACGTCCTCAGCGAGAGTTCACCCCACGCGAACCTGATGTACCACTTGTCGAGCAGAAGCGGGATGCGCAGGAACCGCCGCTCGTGCCGCAGCGCCAGCCGCCCTCCCGCATGCCAGAAGTCGCATTCGATGGCATCAGCGCCCGTCAGCAGCGCCTGCTCAAGTTGGTGGAGGTTGTTCCCGGCACGATGCGCAATGGCGTAGAAGTGACGGCCAGCCTGGGGGACGGGCACCGGGGCCGCGGCCCTAGCCTGCGCCGACGACGTTCACGAGCACACGACGAAGCCGTGGATGGTCGAGTTCAATGAGGAAGATCCGCTGCCACGTCCCCAATGCTATGCGGCCATCGATGATTGGGATCGTCTCGCTGGCGCTCAGGAACAGGTGCTGGCAGTGGGCGTGTCCGTTCGCGCACTCGTCCACGTTCATGTTCACGGTGCGGCGGGAGAAGTCATTGTGCTCGTAGTAGGCGTTCGGCGGCGCGAAGTGCCGCAGCGTCCTCGCCATGTCCCGAAGCAGCAGCGGTTCGTGTTCGTTGATCTTGATGGCGGCGGTCGTATGCTGCGAGAAGGCCGTCACCTGCCCGAACTGGACGCCCGCCCGCTCGACGACGCTCACAACGTCGTCCGTGATGTCGATGAACTCCGGCGCAGAGGTGGTTTCGTACTCGAGAGCCTCGCACACCACCCTCGCAGAAGGCGCATCCGTCCGCGATATGGTCTCTCGGCGCGCCTCGACAATCGTTCGTTCCATTACACCGCCCTTGGTTCCTCTTCCGCCCGGACTCGCGCAGTCATTCTCTCGGACGGCCCAAATATGCGCAATCCGCACTGCGCATAAGCCGAGGCCGACCACCCACGCACGAAGGGGCGCGAACCCCTTCGGTTCGCGCCCTTGGCTGTGCCCTCGGCTTATGTCTTGCGTGATCGAGCGGTCAGCTGACCGTGAGCGGCCCCTTCATGTTCGGATGCGCGTCGCAGACGAAGAAGTACTCGCCAGCCTCCAGCGTCAGCTTCAGTTCGTCCTTCGAGGGACCATTCTTCAGGGCGCTCTTTCCCATGCTTTCGCCCTTTGCGTTTTCGCCCTTATAGATGTGCACATTGTGCGGCACGCCCGTGTCCAGGTTGTCGACGATGAACGTGATCTCCCCAGCCGGCGCCGTCAACTCCTTGACGTCGAACTTGATGTTCCTTCCGATGAGCGTCAATGTCGTGCCGCCGCCGCTCGGCGTCTCGTCCGTCGTCGCCGTCGCAACTCCGGTCGGCTCAGCCGCGGCCGTGCGCGGAGCCGCCGGCGTGATCGGCTGCGTCGTCAGCGGCGTCGGATCCTGCTCGATGGTGTTCCCGCACCCCACCGACAGCGCCATCCCTCCGGCGGCGACGGCGCAGAGCAGCCCAACTACCGCCTTTCTTCCGACCTTCATCCTCGCCTCCTGTACCTGACCAAGCGCGTGAGACCGCGCACAATCGATCTTCGCGGCACGCCAGCTTGAGCGAAAGGGGCCGAACGGCCGTGACTTCCGCCCTATCGGCCCGAACCTGGAGCCTCCCGCCTCGTCCGAGCCATCGGCTACGATCCCCGGCAGGAGTCCGCATGATCAGCGATGCCGAAGTCCGCTCTGCTGGCGCGAAGGGTCTCGGTGACGTCGGGCGACCGGCCCTACTCGTCGCGTTCACTCGCGCCCGTGATCATCTCGCTGGCAACGCGAAGATCCCGCCGTCCGGCGGGATCGTGTGGCGGCGAATCTCACTCAATCCGACCTCGAACGATGCGAC
>JANPBN010000322.1:0-8210 GCA_031430415.1 Dehalococcoidia bacterium | reverse complement strand
CGGCCTCCGTACGCTGACGGCGTGCTCATGAAGGCCGATGCGTTGAGTCCACTCCAAGATACGCTGGTGGAGTTGCACGCCCGTTTCGCGGGCGTGTCGGCGGGCGATGTCGCGAGCTACATCCCTGAACTGAGCCGGGCTCTGCCGGACAGCTTTGGCATCTGCGTGGCGACGGTCGACGGGCATGTCTATTCCGTCGGCGACAGCGCTGTGCCGTTTACGATCCAGTCGATATCGAAGCCGTTCGTCTACGGATTAGCGCTGGCCGATCGCGGACTGGCGCAGGTTGCCGAACGCGTCAGCGTCGAGCCGAGTGGCGATGCCTTCAATGCGATCAGCCTCGATCCGGGGAGCGGCCGGCCGCGAAACCCGATGATCAACGCCGGTGCCATCGCGACCGCAGGTCTTGTTGCGGGCGCAGACTCAGCAGGCAAGATGGCGCGCACGCTCGAGTTCCTGTCGGGGTTCGCCGGCGCATCGCTCGGGTTCGACGACGGCGTGTATCGCTCGGAGCGTGACACGGGGCACCGTAACCGGGCGATCGCGTACCTGCTGCGCAACGCCGGCATTCTCGGTGAGGATGTGGACGATGTCGTCGACCGCTACTTTCGGCAATGTTCGGTGCTCGTGACCTGCGCCGATCTGGCGATGATGGCAGCGACGCTGGCCAACGGCGGCCAGAACCCGCGTACCGGCGAGCACGTCATCGCGCCGGATCTCGTGGCGCAGATGCTGAGCGTGATGGCGACGTGCGGAATGTACGACTACGCCGGGTCATGGCTGTATCGTGTCGGCATGCCGGCGAAGAGCGGCGTTGCGGGCGGGATCATCGCGGTGCTGCCGGGACAGCTTGGCATCGGCGTGTTCTCGCCGCCGCTGGACCAGGTGGGCAATTCCGTGCGTGGGGTCGCTGTCTGCGAGGCGCTTTCGGAGGAGTTCGGCTTACACCTGCTGCGGCCGCCCATCAGCCCGAGCGCCGCCGTCATGACGACGTACACGCTTTCGGATGTGAGCTCGAAGCGGCGACGAACCGAGGAACAGATGCGCTGCCTCACGGAACGCGGCGGAGAGGCGACGGTATTCCGCCTGCTGGGCCCGCTCGTGATGAGCACCGCAGAGGTGGTGCTGCGACGAGCCCTCGCAGTGAGTGGTGAGTCGCGGATGATTGTCTTCGACTGCGGCCGGGTACACGGCTTCGATCGCGGTGCGACGCGGCTGTTCGAGCGCTTCGTGGCGCAGTCGGCGGGAGCCGGGGTGATGGTCGCATTCGCGGCCCTCAACGAAGCGCAATCGACCGTCCTGTGTTCCGGCCCCACGCCGGGGGAGACGACGCGGTACTTTCCGACGATCGACGTCGCACTGGAGTGGTGTGAGGATCAACTGATCGATGCGGCGGGCCTCAGCCTGCGTGATGTCGTGGAGCTGCCGATTGAGGCGCATCCGATGGTGGCGGCGCTCTCCGCCGCCGACGGGGCGTCCGTCGCGAAGGCGGCGGCGCGGCTGACGTTCGGTCGCGGCGACCGCATCGTCACGGAGGGTGAGGCGGCGGATGGCGTCTATCTGCTGGTGTCGGGCAGCGTCAGCGTCGGACTGACGCTCGCGAATGGCGAACCGTACCGAATCGCCACGATGGAGCCGGGCGCCGTGTTCGGAGAGTTGGCGCTGATGGACGCCGCTCCACGCACCGCCGATGTCGATGCGGAGACTGATGTAGTCTGCTATTTCCTGCGCGTGGCCGACCTGGCTCCAGGCGCGCAATCCGCGCTTGTGGCGCAACTCGCGCGCCAACTCGCAGCGCGCCTACGGCGCGCCGACCGAGAGATCGCGTCGCTCGCGTCGTAGATTTCGGCTCCTGCGTACTCGTCGACCTGCCCTGACTCGGGTTGTGGCCGTCCGATGCTGGGCGAGGCCTGGCTGTGCCACCGCAGGAGCGCGAGCCATGAGGCACTAGACCTCGATTCAGGGGCGCGGCACAATGACGGGCAACGACACCCATCGTGCTCAGACGAAAGGACGCCCCCAGCATGGCGACGCGCATCGGCATCAACGGCTTTGGCCGCATCGGACGGCAGGTATTGAAGGCGATCAAGGAGCGGCACGCGGGCGAACTGGAAGTCGTGGCCATCAACGACCTCGTCGACAACAAGACGAACGCCCATCTCCTGAAGTACGACTCCACGTACGGCCGGTTCAATGGCACGGTAGAGGTCGGCGACGGTGGGCTCATCATCGATGGCAAGCCGGTGGCGGTGACTGCGGAGCGTGACCCGGCGAAGATTCCGTGGGGAGCAGCGGGCGTCCAGATCGTCATGGAGGGCACGGGGTTCTTCTCTGACGCGAACCTGGCTCGGGGGCACATCCACGACACGGTCAAGAAGGTCGTCATCTCGCAGCCGGCGAAGAACGAAGACGGCACGTTTGTGCTGGGTGTGAACGCGCAGAACTACGATGCGGCGAAGCACCATGTGATCTCGAACGCGTCGTGCACAACGAACGGTCTGGCGCCGATGGTGAAAGTAATCGTCGATAACTGGGGCCTCGTCAAGGGGCAGATGACGACGGTGCACTCCTATACGAACAGCCAGCGGCTGCTCGATGTGCAGGCGCCGGATCTGCGCGACGCCCGCGCAGCGGGAATGAACATCGTCCCGTCGTCAACCGGAGCAGCGCGTGCGCTGAAGCTCGTCATTCCGGAGATCGAGGGCAAGCTCGACGGTGCGGCGTATCGCGTGCCGACGCCGACCGTCTCGATCGTCGAGGTGGTGTGCGTCGTCGGCAAGACGGTGACGGCGGAGGAGATCAACGCTGCGATGCGCGCGGCGGCGGCGAGCGGCCCGATGAAGGGCATCCTCGCTGTCTCAGATGAGCCGCTTGTGTCGATGGATCTGAAGGGCGATTCGCACTCGTCGATCGTTGACGCCGGCACGACGAACGTGGTTGCGGGTGACCTCATCAAGGTCGCGGCGTGGTACGACAACGAATGGGGCTACTCGTGCCGCATGTCGGACATGCTGGCCTATGTCGCGAGCAAAGGCCTGTAGGGTCGAGGCGTGGGGAGCTACCGGAACAGGGTCGAGCAATCGGCCCTGTTGTCGTGCCGGCGATGAAATGGATGATGTCGTGAGCATTCCCGTGCGTGCCGTGCCGACGGGACAGGAGCACGCGCCGGCGTACGATGCGCCGTATCGGTGGTTCCTGGCTGCGAGCATGGTGCTGGCGATCGGCGGCGGATTCGCGCTCGGGCTTGCGGCGTCGCTTCAGCGCGCGCTCGAATGGGATTGGGGCGCTCGCTCGACGGCGGCGGTGCAGGCGCACGGGCAGCTGCAACTCGTCGGGTTTGGTGGATTGTTCACCATGGGGATGGCGCTGCGGCTCATGCCGCGATTCTCCGGCCGGCCCCTGACGTACCAGCGTTTGGTGCCGGCGATCGTGCCGCTCGTGGCCGGCAGCCTCGTGGTCCGCACCGTCGCGCAGATCTCTCGTGAAGGCGGTACTGCGCGGGACACCGCACTCATGGCGTCGGCGGTGATGCTCGTTCTGGGTGCCCTCGCGTTCGGGGCTATCGTCATTCGGACGCTGGTGCACCGCGACAGCAAGGGCGAGGCGACGACGTACTTCTTCTGCGCGGGCGCACTCGGCTTCGTGGCGGCGTCGGCACTCAATCTCGCGATCGTCTGGGAAATTGTGCACGACAATCTTGCCGCGGGCGTGTATGCCAAGCAGTTCCCGCTCGTGTTTCTTGAACAGTACGGATTCGTGCTGACGTTCATGGGTGGTGTGGCGCTTCGCGCCGTGCCCGCACTGACTGGCGGCTCCAGGCCGAATGCGGCGAGCCGTGTCACGGCGGTGACACTTGCGACCGGTGTGTCGATGTTCGCCCTTGCGGCGTTGTGGGGCGCGTACGATCGGCCGACCGCGACGAGCATGCGGTTCGCGAGCGCCGGCATCATCGTAGCCGCGGCGGCGTTCGCGGCGATCGCGTGGATGAGCGGCGCCCTGCGGATCCGGGCGAACCGGGTTGCCGCGGCGTCGCAGGCGCCGTTCTGGTTTGTGCGTAGCGGGATGGCGTGGCTCATGGTCGCGGCGCTGCTTTCGATGCATTACGCGGTACCTGCGTTCTGGCATGGCCGCGTGCCCGATGCGTATGCCGTTGATGCGGTGCGGCACGTCCTTGCGGTTGGTGTGCTGACTATGATGGTACTCGGCATGTCGATGCTGATCGTGCCGGAGTTCGCCGGTCGGAGGCTTCAGCACCCGGGCGAAGGGCCGCTGGTGATTGGCATGGTTATTGCGATGAACGTGGCGGTAGCGCTGCGCGTGTGGCCGGCTGTCGTCGGCCTGGACTGGTACCAGCACACGCGATACTGGCCGATGTCGGCGGCTGGAGGCATCGCGGAAGCGGTCGTGGTTGTGTATGCACTGATGTTCGCGCAGAGCTACTACGAGCAGCGACGCCCCGGGTGGGCAACGCCGGCGGCGCTCCGCGAGCGGTAACGTGGGCTGGTGCCGTTCTCGTTGCCTTTGCCGGAAAGAGCGACAGGCGTGTGGCGTTTCGCATCGACGACGCCGAATGACATGGACGCAACGACTGCGGTGCGCTCGGCAGTAGCCCGCAACGACGGCGGCCGGTATCCTCGCAGGCAGGAGGCTCGATGGCGATCAAGAACGTGCTCTTCGACCTTGGCGATACGCTCTGGCACTTTCCGAAGATGCCTCCGACCCAGGACATCCGCATGGAGACCGGGCGGCGCATCGCTGGCGCACTGACGTCGTGGGGCGTGCCGTTCGAGGGCGAACTGCGCTTCCTGGGGCGGGAGATTCGGCTCGGCGTCGAGCGCGCCGATCGCGCGGCGTATGAGTCTGACTGCGTGAGTCCGGACTTCAACCAGGTTGTTCGTGAGATCGCCGGCGGCATGGGCCTCGAACTTTCGTACGAGCAAGGCGCGCAGCTGTGGGACGCCTGGAATCTTGGCGGCCTGGCGCTCGGGCGGACGCTGTTCGACGACACGTTTGAGATGCTCGACTGGCTACGCGACCACGGCTTCCGGATTGGCTGCGTAACGAACCGCGTCTTCGGCGGCCCGCGGTTTGCCGAGGAGCTGCGTGAGATCGGCATCGACCGCTACTTCGAAGCGACGGCTGTGTCGTGCGATTTGGGGTACATGAAGCCTCACCCACGGATCTACGAATGGACGTTCGAGCAGATGGGCATCGATCCGCGTGAGACCGCGATGGTGGGGGATTCGATGAAAGCCGACGTGCAGGGTGGGCAGGCGCTTGGCATGACGGCAATCCTGCGACTGATGAAGAAGCACGACCCGCCGCACGAGCCGGAGCAGGTGGGCGAGGTTCCGGCAGATCTCCCGGCATCGCGGGCGCAGACCGGCCGTGCGCTCGGCGACTGGGGTGGCGGCGAGGGAGTTAGCCCGGACTACACCATCTACGACTTGATGGAGATCACGCGCCTCCCGATCTTCGCCGGGTGACCGCCGCACCATGAATTTCCCGTGGCTCGTGCTGGGTGTGCTGGGTACGGCGTCGGCCGCGGGAATCGCGGCGCGTCTCACGCGGCAATGCGCGGCGATCGCAGTTGTCGCGTTCGGGGTGATCCTGCTGCTTCACGGCCCCATCTACTTCGAATACACCAGCGACGACGCATACATCTCGTACCGCTACGCGCGGAATGTCGCCGATGGCCTTGGGGTCGTCTGGAATCCGGGCGAGCATGTCGAGGGATACTCCAACTTTCTCTGGGTGATGGCGCTCGCCGGATTCGCGAAGACCGGAGCGGACATCGTCGAATCGGGGCGCTGGCTCGGATTCGGCCTCGCGCTCGTCGCTGGAGCCGGGACGTATCGCCTGACGACAGAGTTACTGCCGCGGCGTGATGGTGGTCCGGCCGGGCTTGCTGCGTCGTTGTTGCTCGCGGCGTCGGGGCCGTTCGCGCTGTGGGCAGCAGCGGGGCTCGAGACATCGCTCTTTGCCGTCGTGGTACTTGCGGCGGTGATGCTTCACATTCGTGAAACGTCGGGACGCGGACTGCCCGTCTCCGGCGCGGTTTGGGGCATCGCGTACATGGTCAGGCCAGACGCACCGCTGCTGTTCGCCGTATCGGCGCTCTGGAAGGCCGGCGAGTCCGTCGCGCGCATCCGTCGTGGCGATACGACGATCTGGGACGAGATCTCGCTGATGGCCTTGTGGGGGGCGGCGTTTGCGGCGATCTTTGTGCCGTATTTCGCGTGGCGATATTCGACGTTCGGCTACGTCTTCCCGAATCCATATTACGCGAAGGTCGGAACTGGACTCGATCAGTACGAGCGTGGATTGCGATACGCCTACTCGTTCATCTCGGAGTATGCGACCTGGCTTGTGGTCGCGGCGCCGCTCGCCGCGGTCTATGCGCGGCTACCGCGCGGTCCATTGCTGTACGTGGTCTCGCTCTTCGTCGCGTGGGTGGCGTTGATTGGCTACGTCGGCGGAGATTCGCTGCTGCGGTTTCGCTTGCTGGCGCCGATGCTGCCGCTCTTTTACGCCGCGATATGCGCATCGGGCGCGGCGCTTCTTGCAGGGGAGCCGTTGCTGGAGGCTCCTCGGTCACGGTCGGCGTCGTTCTTTCGGTCGGCGGTGCCTGGACTTGCGGTGCTCGGCCTCATCGCGTTCACGCTCTACCCGTCGTCCACCGATGGCGGCATCGTGACGGAGCGTCAGGCCATCGACTATCGCACCACAATCGGGCGTTGGCTTCGGACGGGCGTGCCGCCAGACACGAGCATCGCGGTCGTGGCTGCCGGGGCGATTCCGTACGAGTCGGGCCTGCTGACCGTGGACATGCTCGGCATCAATGACGAGCACATCGCCCACCGTGATCTCGACATCGGCTTATTCGCCGCGGGGCACGAGAAGTACGACAGTGCGTACGTCCTCGGACGGTCGCCTGATATCATCATCATCACAGACGGATTGACGACCGATCCGCTCGACAGGGATGGGTACGAGCCGTACGAGACGAACGTGATCCCGGCAGTGGTGGACATGCTGGGCAACGAGCAACTCTGGGTGAACTACGAGGCTCGGAGTGTGCAGGTAGGCGGAGAAGCTCTGTGGTTCAATCTGCTGGTCCGCCGCGACGCAAACGCCGTGCTGCAGGCGACGATAGTCGCACGCTGACCGCCGGAGCCATCGACGGCAGCGGGAAGCCGTGGAACAGCCGATTCGAGCAGCCCATGCACGCGCTCGTCGAGGCGTATACGTCATCGATTGAAGTTGATGCGCGGATGATCGAAGAGGACATCGCGGCTTCGGTGGCGCACGCGCGCATGCTCGGCCGCCAGCGAATCATCCCAAGGAAGGACGCGGACGCGATCGTGCGCGGACTCGCGGCGATTCTCGCGGAGCACCGCAGCGGCACGCTGCGTATGCGGCCGGAACTCGAAGACGTGCACATGAACGTCGAGGCGAGGCTGACGGAGTTGATCGGACCGGTCGCTGGTCGCCTCCACACGGCTCGATCGCGCAATGACCAGGTTGCCACGGACTTCCGTCTTTACGCGAAGTCGGCGTGCGCCCGTGTAATCGCCGGGATCCTCGACCTGCAGACGGCTCTGCTCGACCTGGCGGGCGCCAACAAGGGCACCGTGATGCCCGGCTACACGCACCTCCAACGGGCCCAGCCGGTCCTGCTCGCACATCACCTGCTGGCGTACGTCACGATGCTGGAGCGCGACGGGACGCGCTTTCAGGCGGCCAGCGCGATGGCGGACTCCATGCCTCTCGGCAGCGGCGCGCTCGCCGGATCACCGTATCCGCTCGACCGCGCGGCGGTCGCCGCCGACCTTGGCTTCGGCGGCATCAGCGCGAACAGCCTGGACGCGGTCTCGGATCGGGACTTTGCCGTCGACTTCCTGTCGGCGGCGGCGCTATGCATGGTGCATGTCTCGCGGCTGTCCGAGGAGATCGTGTTGTGGGCGAGCGCCGAGTTCGGATTCATCCGCTTGCCTGATGCATTCGCGACCGGATCGAGCATGATGCCGCAGAAGAAGAATGCGGATGTCGCTGAACTTGCGCGGGGCCGCAGCGGCCGGGCGATCGGCGCCCTTGTGGCGATGCTGACGACGCTCAAAGGCCTGCCGCTTACGTACAATCGCGATCTGCAGGAGGACAAGCCGATCTTCTTCGAAACGGAAGACCTGTTGCTCTCTACGCTTGCGGTG
>JANPBN010000321.1:0-4311 GCA_031430415.1 Dehalococcoidia bacterium | reverse complement strand
GTCTCCGCCTGCGTGAACTCGTTGCGATGCACCGCCCGGATCGCGTTCGCCGAGAAGCGAATGGCCTCGCGACAGAGCGGCAGGGCGATCTCTCGCGCGGCGTTCTTCGCCTCGAAGTCGGTGCGCACGCGCTCCATGATCGTATCGAGCGTATCCGAGAGGTCTGTCATAGGTCCTTCACCACGTCCGGCAGTTCGCCCTCGCGCGCCGCGTCGATCATCTCCCGTGCGCCATCGGGGAGATCCATGCCGTAGTCGTCGAACTTCTTCTCGACCCAGCGTCCGATCTGACGCGGATCCTTGTACTCCTCCGGCGAGCGGGGCAGCGCGCCGTAGTCTTCCAGCACACGCGCTTCGCCTCGATGGTGCGCGAACTTCGAGAAGACGCGTGCCGTCTTGCCGGCGCAGTGCTGGCAGGCCGGCACGATCTCGCGTTCGGGATTGCGCACGAACTGGCTCGTCAGTCGCTTGCAGGACTTGCAGGTGTATTCGTAGATCGGCATCGCACCTACAGCCTACCGCACGTCCGTCAGAACACGTCCTCGGGGCCATCGTCGTCGAAGTCGCCTTCGCCGTCCATGTCGTCGGGCATCTCGCCGGCCTCCATGCGCGAGACCATCTGCTCAAACTCGGGGTCCATCGGTTCGCCAGATTCCTCGGCCATCTGGCGGGCCATCCGTGCCATTGCCCGCGGGTCGTTCTCGTCGATGCCGTCGAGCGACGCGTCGTCGAAGTCGCCGCCACCGGCGCGATGCACCGCGAACTTCGACATGATCCGCGACATCTTCTTGCCGCCGCAGTGCTCGCAGACCGCAGCGACCGGCGACGACACGCTCCGCACGAAGACAGACGTCCGCTTCCGGCAGGCCGCGCATCGGTACTCGTAAATAGGCATACGGTTGGATAGCACGCTCGGCCGCGTGGGGACAGAAGCACCTACGGACGCACCGCATCCTCATAGTGCGTGATGGCGCGCAGGGCGCCGTCACGGTCGAGCTCCACCGTCACGACATCGATGCGCATCGGCAGTGAGTCCAGTTCGGGGTGCCGCTCGATGTACCACTCCGCAGCCACCAGCAGCTTCCGCGCCTTCGCCGCGTTCACCGAGAGCGCCGCCATGCCAGTCTCACCGCCTCGCCGCGTCCGCACCTCGACGAACACCAGCGTGCCGCCATCACGCGCGACGATGTCGAGTTCCGCTTCCGCCACGCGAAAGTTCCGCTCGACGATGGCATAGCCCTTCGCCTCGAGGTGCGCCGCCGCCAGGCGTTCGCCGAAGTCGCCGAGCGGTTTGCGGTCATCAGGCATGGTGGTCAGCCGCCATCGCTGCAGCGCAGGTTGGCCTCGATGCCGTTGTCCGCTGCGATCCGCTCGAGTTCGCGGCAGTTCTCGTCGGCTGCCTCGATCTTCGAGAAGTCGAGGGTCGAGAACGTCTCGATCAGCGCGCCGACCGAATCGGCCTCGGGCGCGGCATCGACCTGCGCACGGATCGAATCGGCGGCAGCATCGAGGTTCTCGATCGCGGCATTGTGGACGTCGGCGACCTTGTCCGGCGGATCGATCTCGCGTAGGCGCTGCGCGAACTCGTCGACGAGATCGATCTGCTGGCGTTCGAGTGCAAGCGCCCCCGCGACGTCCGATTCGTCGAGACCACCGACCTTCAGCGCGAGCGCCTCGCCCTGATCGGCCCGCGACTGACTCAGCTCCTCCATCGTCGCGAAATACTCATCGAGAGCAAGCTTGTCGTCGCTGCCACTACAGGCGAACGCAAGCGCTCCAGCGGACGCGACGGCCACTGCGACGAGAACCCTTGTGCCAACGCGTTTCCACATCGCCATTTCTCCGGGTCGGCGCCGAGTCAAGCCGGCACCGGCATCCCATGCGCCGCGAGCGAGGCGCGCACGGGCGCGAACAGCCGCCGGTGGATGATGCATGGACCGTGCTCATCGAGTGCGCGCTTGTGCTCGGGTGTCGCGTAGCCGCGGTTCGAGTCGAATCCGTATGCCGGGAACTCCGGATGGTACGCCGCCATCGTCGCGTCACGCGCGACCTTCGCCACGATCGATGCCGCCGCGATCGACGCGACCAGCGCATCGCCGTGGATGATCGAGCGGTGCCGGAACTCCGCCAGCGACATCGCATCGATGAGGAGCGCGTCGGGGTGCACGGGCAGCGCGGCGATCGCGAGGCGCATGGCCTGCTTTCGCGCGGCCGTCAGTCCGTGCTCATCGACGTATTCGTGCGACACGCTGCCGATGCCAAACGCGCACTCAGCGCGAATCGCCCCGGCGAGGCGGTCACGCTCTGGTTCCAGCAGCATCTTGCTGTCGCGGAGGTCGCTCCACCACGAGCGCGGCGCGCCCGGATCGAGGATGACGGCGCCGGCGACGACCGGGCCGGCGAGCGGCCCACAGCCGACTTCATCGACCCCCGCGACGGCACGGAAGCCGCGCCGCCAGGCGGCGAGTTCAGCGCTCACGGTGGGCACGGCGGAGTACAGGCCCATCGACGGCGATGCTACCACCGCACGTGGCCCTTGTAAACCCGCCGAGATTCACCGGCACGCCCTCGCGCCGTACACTAAGGCTGGCCAGCAACCCACGCACCACCAATCACCAGTCACCAACCGACCAGTCACCAATCACCAGTCACCAGCCAACCAGAACAGGAGTCCAGATGCCGATCGTACGCGTAGAGATGTTTACAGGGCGCACGCACGCGCAGAAGCAGGAGCTGGCGCGCGCCATCACCGAAGCGGTCGTCAACATCGCCCACACGACGCCGGATCAGACGATCGTCGTCTTTTCGGAGGTGGAGCGAGAGGATTGGGCGGTCGCCGGAAAGCTCGCTTCGGACGAGGAGTAGCGCCACGATCGGGGTCCCTGAGGGTTTCGCCTATAGGGCGCGCGGCGTTGCGCGTAGATACTGGTCTGGCGGGAACGAAGCAACGCACGCGTCGGCTGCCGCACGTGAATCCGGCCCGAACTGCACCGTCGCAGCCGGCTCCGGCATCGGAAGGCTCTGTTATACTGAGGTACCCCCAAGGCTCGCAATACCCAATCCGGGGGTAAAGGTTAGGTTGTGACTCAATGAGTTCGCGGTGGCTGCGCAATAGCTTCATCTACCTTCTCGTGCTCGTGGCGGTGATCGCCATCGTCGTGTCCTTCTTCAAGGGCGGCGAGAGCACCAAGTCCATGACTCTCAGCGAAGTGATCACAGCGGGGCAAGACGGCTCGCTGAAGAGCCTCGATATTGATGGCAACAATCTCAAGGTCGAAATGGACAACGGCGACAAGTTCAAGTCGCGCGTTGGCAGCCGGACCAATATCGAGCAGATCCTGAACGACAACAACATCAAGATCGGCGGCGATGATGGCGTCGCCATCAAATACAAGAGCAGCTCTACGTTCGGCAACATCCTGCCGCTGCTGATCAATTTCCTGCCGCTGATCATCTTTGGCGCCATCCTTATCTTCATGATGAGGCAGGCGCAGGGCTCCAACAGCCAGGCGATGAACTTCGGCAAGAGCCGCGCCCGCATGTTCACGGGCAATAAATCGACGGTGACGTTCGCCGATGTCGCGGGCGTCGACGAGGCAAAGGAGGAGCTGCAGGAAGTCGTCGAGTTCCTGAAGTACCCCGAGAAGTTCGCGGCGCTCGGCGCGCGCATTCCGCGCGGTGTCCTGCTCGTGGGCCCTCCCGGCACCGGCAAGACGCTGCTCTCGCGTGCCGTCGCAGGCGAAGCGGGCGTGCCGTTCTTCTCGATCAGCGGCTCTGAGTTCGTCGAGATGTTTGTCGGCGTCGGCGCCAGCCGCGTCCGCGACCTCTTCGAGCAGGCCAAGCGCAACTCCCCGTGCATCGTCTTCGTCGACGAGATCGACGCGGTCGGCCGCCAGCGCGGCGCCGGCCTCGGCGGTTCGCACGACGAGCGCGAGCAGACGCTCAACCAGATTCTCGTCGAGATGGACGGCTTCGACACGAACACCAACGTGATCGTGATCGCCGCCACCAACCGGCCAGACATCCTCGACCCGGCGCTGTTGCGGCCGGGCCGCTTCGACCGCACCGTCATCCTCGACCGCCCCGACAGCCGCGGCCGCAAGATGATCCTCGAGGTACACACCAAGGGGAAGCCGTTCGAGAAGGATGTCGAGCTCGGCGTGCTCGCCAAGCAGACGCCCGGCTTCTCCGGCGCCGATCTCGCGAACCTCGTCAACGAGGCCGCGATCCTCGCCGCCCGCAAGAACAAGAAGAAGATCGCGATGTCGGAGTTCAACGAGGCCGTTGACCGCGTCATCGCCGGACCGGAGCG
>JANPBN010000320.1:0-10676 GCA_031430415.1 Dehalococcoidia bacterium | reverse complement strand
GACAATCGCGGATCAAGACGGTCGAGGTCGAGGGACTGAGCGACGCCGAGGTCCGGGAGCGGCTTAACGGCGCGGGAGACGGATCGTGAACGTCGACCCACGCCCGGGTCGGCTATCAAGCATCACAGTGCCACTGTGGGCGCGAACGATGTGCTTGACGATGGCCAGTCCCAGACCGACACCGCTGCTTCCACGTCCGCGATCGGCCTTGTAGAAGCGCTCGAAGACGCGCTCCCGCTGCTCCGGCTCGATGCCGACACCGGTATCCGCGACTGTGAGCAACACAGCATCGTCATCGGGCGCGGCGCCAAGGGTGATCGTGCCGCCGCTCGGCGTGAACTTCATGGCATTCGCGACGAGGTTTCCGAGCGCACGCTCGAGGCGTTCAACATCGCCGATGACGTGGAGCGGCGATACCGTCGCCTCTGCGCGCAGGGTCAGCCCCGCGCGTTCGGCTTGCTGGGCGAATCGCTTGACGGTGTCCGTCACGAGAGCCGCCGCATCGAGCTGGGAGAAGTGCATCGGGGCGGCGCCCGACTCGATGCGCGACAACTCAAGTAGTTCTTGCACCATCTGGGTGAGCCGATCGGTCTCCCGCTGGATATGGCCGAGGAACTCCTGTGCAGCCGGCTTATCGTCGAGCGCACCCTCCTGCAGCGTCTCGGCCGCGGCGCGGATGCCGGCAAGCGGCGTGCGGAGCTCGTGCGAGACATTGCTGATGAAGTCGCGCCGCATGCCCTCCAGCCGGCGGACTTCGGTGAGGTCGTGAAACACGGCCAGGGCGGCCCAGGACGCGGCTCCTTCGATCGGGACGGCGGTCGCCTGAATCCAGCGCTGCGCAGGGCCGAACGTGACCACGCGAACGCTGCGTTCGCCCTGCTGGGCGGCCGCGACGATGAGGTCATTGAGGTCGTGGTCTCGCACAACTTCGATGAACGGGCGAGGCTCCGTTTCGTCGCCTGTGGATCCGAACATGTGGCGAGCGGCGTCGTTCATGTAGACGATACCGCCGGCGTTGTCGATGGCGACCGTGGCGTCACTGCTCGCGTTGAGGAGGGCTTCGAGTTGAGCGCGCTCCTGGCGAAGGCGGTCGATGGTCGCAGCGATATTGGCGCCCGCCGCATTGAGCGCGGAGGCAAGAGCCGCCGTCTCGTCCTCGCCGACATCGGCGCGTACGGTGAAGTCGCCTCGGGCCAGCGCCTGCGCGGCCGCCGTCGCGGAGCGGAGATGCCGCAGCCGCGGGGATAGCAGCAGGAACGTGACGATGACTATGGCGATCGCAGCGCCCGCGAATGCGATCGCGGCCTGCCAGCCGGAATCGTGGGCGTACAGTCCAACCGCCAACACCGCGATACCGACAATCGAGATGTAAAGCGCACCGGCGCCGAGGATGAGACCGGCGGGCAATCCTGCCCGCTTAGCGGACGAACTTGTAGCCAACGCCGCGTACCGTAAGGAGATGGGATGGGCGTCCGGGATCGTCCTCGAACTTCTCGCGGAGCCACCGCACGTGGACATCGACCGTGCGACTGCCACCGAAGAACTCGTAGCCCCAGACGTGCTCGAGGAGCTGTTCCCGCGTAAACACCTGGCCCGCGTTCCTGGCGAGGAAGTGGAGGAGGTCAAACTCCTTCGGCTTAAGCGCGAGCTCCTGACCGTTTCGGATGGCACTACGACCGCGGATATCAAGCTCGATGTTTCCCGCAGTTATGCGGGTCGCATCTGCGGGCGCCTCCGCACGTCCGCTGGAGCGCCGCAGGAGCGCGCGAACGCGCGCCATGAGTTCGCGCATGCTGAAGGGCTTGGTGAGGTAATCGTCCGCGCCCATTTCAAGGCCGACCACGCGATCGAATTCCTCTCCCTTCGCGGTCAGGATCAGGACGGGCACGTCGGAATCCGCTCGCAGCCTGCGGCACACCTCGAGTCCGTCCATCTTTGGGAGCATGAGGTCGAGCACAACGACATCGGGATGATCGCGCTGCGCCGAACGCAGCCCTTCGACGCCGTCGGCCGCAGAGATGACGTTGAAGCCATTCTTGCGAAAGTTATACGACAGTGTCGACGCCAGCGTCTCCTCGTCCTCGACGACGAGAACGGTACGCGCTGCTGCTTGCATTGCCGATACTTGTGTCGTCACTGGTGTGTCCCCTGATGACGGTAGCCGGATCAATAGCGGGAGACGTTGATCTCTTCAAGCGCACCGGTGACCATGAAGATGACGCGCTCGCAGACGTTCGTCACGCGATCCGCGATGCGCTCGAGGTTATGCGATGTCCAGATCAGGTAGGTAATGCGCTGGACATCGCCCGGATTCCGAATCATCTCCTGGATCAGTTCCTGATAGGTACGGTCATAGAGCTGGTCCACCTTGTCGTCGTCGTCGCAGATCTCGCGGGCGCGCTGGGCATCGCGATCGACGAAGGCCGTTAGTGCACGGCGCAGCATGTCGATAGAGAGATTTGCCATTTCGGCGATGTCACCAAGTGGACGCGGGAGCGGCTCATCGCCAAGCATGATGTTAATGCGTCCGATGCCTTCCGCGTGATCCGCCATACGCTCCAGTTCGCTCGCAATGAAGAGGACTGCCACGACGGTGCGGAGGTCGCCTGCGAGCGGCTGCTGCAGCGCGATGGTGTGGATGGCCTTCTCCTCAAGCTCGTAGCGCTTGGCATTGATGAGCACATCATCGGCCACGACGGCATTGGACAACGCGACATCGCGGTTGCGGAGCGCCTCGATCGAACGCTGAATGGCTTTTTCGACCATGCTGCCCATGATCAGGACATCTTCTTGCATTTCGCGAAGTTTTCGTTCGAAGAGTTCTCTGGTCATGCTGCGCCTGTCCTGTTCATCCGAACCGCCCGGTGATGTAGTCCTCTGTGCGTTTGTCTTTCGGGCCGGTGAAGAGGTCATCGGTCACGCTGAATTCGACGAGTTCGCCGGCACGATCCTGCCGCATCATGAGGAAGGCCGTGTAGTCGGCGACGCGTGCGGCCTGTTGCATGTTGTGCGTAACGATGACGATGGTGTAGTCCTTCGACAGCTCTCGCATCAGGTCTTCGATCTTCAGCGTTGCGATCGGGTCGAGCGCGCTGCATGGCTCGTCCATGAGAATGACATCGGGCTGGACGGCTAGCGCGCGCGCGATGCAGAGGCGTTGCTGCTGACCACCGGAGAGCGCAAGTCCGCTCTGATTGAGCTTGTCCTTCACTTCGTCCCAGAGCGCGGCAGCACGCAGCGACGTCTCGACGATCTCCGCCATGTTGCCCTTGATGCCGTTGACCTTGGGGCCAAACGCGACGTTTTCGAAGATCGACTTCGGGAACGGGTTGGGTTTCTGGAACACCATGCCGATCCTGCGGCGCACTTCGACGGCATCGACACCGCGAGCGTAGAGGTCCTGGCCGCGGTAGGTCATGCGCCCATCGGCGTGAAAGCCGCTGACGAGGTCATTCATGCGGTTCATGCAGCGCAAGAGCGTGCTCTTGCCGCAGCCCGATGGGCCGATGAGCGCGGTGATCTTGTTGGCAGGAATCTGGAGCGAAACGCCGTCCAGGGCGCGGAACTGCGAGTAGTAGGCGCTGAACGCCTCGACTTCGATGACCGTATTGGTCTCGATCCGGGCAATGCGCTGCTCTGCGGGCACGGAGCTTGTGGTCAGGCGATCCTCCACGGCTCGGGCAACAGGGTTCTCGACTACCATCTTACCTTCCTCTGGTACCGGTTGCGGAGGAGAATCGCGACCGAGTTCAGGGACAAGAGGACAACCAGCAGGACGATGATGCCGGCGGCGGCGGTCGCCTGAAACGCTTCCTGCGGACGCGCAGCCCAGGCGTAGATCTGGACCGGCATCACCGTGAACCGCGAGTTCAAGCCATCGAGGCTGAGCGGCGGCGTGAACGGTACGTACTGGAAGGCCCCGATCATGATCAATGGCGCCGTCTCGCCGATCGCCCGCGACAGGGCAAGGATGACGCCGGTGAGCATGCCAGGCATGGCTACGGGCAGGATCTGACCGCGGATGGTCTGCCAGCGCGACGCACCGAGCGCGAGCGCTCCATCGCGCAAGGACGTCGGCACGGCGCGCAGGGCTTCCTGCGAGGCGATGATGACAATCGGCAGCACAAGCAGCGCCATCGTCAGGCCACCCGCGAGGATCGAACGTCCGAGGTCGGCCGCGCGGACGAAGAGTGCGAGTCCGAGAATGCCGTAGATGATCGACGGGACGCCCGCGAGATTCGCGATGTTGAGCTGAATCAGCCGCGTGAAGAAATTTCGAGGTGCGTACAGCTCGAGGTAGATGGCCGCTCCCATGCCGATGGGAACGGACAGGACGGCCGTCACGGCCATCACCCAGATGCTCCCGACAATCGCGGGCTTGAATCCGGCCCTTTCCGGGAACCGGGAAGGCAGATCGCGCAGGAATGCGAGATTGACGCGGGTCGCTCCCGTATCGAGCACCTGATACAGCAACACCGCCAGAGCGACGATGCCGACGAGGGTGCAGGCGAGTGCGCCCGCAGCGAATACGCGCCCGACAGCGTTACGCCTCGCCATGCGAGTCGGTCGCGTCCCAAGGCCAACGGTCTGAGCGCTCACTGGTACACGTCCCGGAAACGCGCGAGAAGGGCCTGGCTGATGACGTTCATGACGAGCGTCATCATGAAGAGCGTCATGCCGACGGCAAACAGCGCCTTGTACTCAATCGATCCGGCGGGCGCATCGCCCAGCGCCACCTGCACGATGAACGAGGTCATCGTCTGGAAGCTCTGAAATGGGTCGAGTCCGAGGTTTGGCGTTGAACCAGCGGCGAGGACGACGGCCATCGTTTCGCCGATGGCGCGCGAGAGCGCGAGGATGAATGACGCGACGATGCCGGAGAGTGCGGCGGGTATGACGACGCGTACGGACACATCGAACTTGGTTCCGCCGAGGCCGTACGCGGCTTCGCGCAGGCTGTCAGGAACGGCGTGCATCGCGTCTTCGCTCAGCGACGAGACCATCGGGATAATCATGATGCCGACGACAATGCCGGCGCTGGCGGCGTTGAAGAACTCGACGCGGTCGCCCAAGATACGCTGGAGCTGAGGCGTTACCCACTGCACGGCGAAGTATCCGTAGACAATTGTGGGCACACCGGCGAGGATTTCGAGCGTCGGCTTGAGGATCGATCGCACCCGCGAACTAGCGTACTCACTCAAGAAGACTGCGGCGCCGAGGCCGATCGGTAGCGCGATCAGCGCGGCGATTCCGGCGACCATGATCGTGCCCCAAATGAGGGGCAGGATGCCGAATTGGCGCGGTTCGATGAGCGCGGACCAGCGAGTACCAAACGCGAAGTCGATGATCGAAACATCCTGGAAGAACGCGTACGACTCGCGGAACAGGACGAAGATGATGGCAGCCGTCGTAAACACTGAGACGAAGGCACAGGCGAAGAGGATCGCGTGAATCACCGTCTCGCCGACATCGCGCCGGCGGTTGCCGGTCAACGAGAACGGTCGGCGTTCTGGGTCACGTGTGCCGGAGATGCTCGCCATGTGCCCCTGCTGTCGATGCGCGTCTGCGGCGGATGCCTGAACACCCGCCGCAGACTGTCGATATTGGTGACTACGGTACTCGCGCGGAGTGTCCGGCGCGAGTTACCGAACGGTCGCTAGCGTGCTGCATCCAGAGCCGCGAGGCCCTTCGTGTACTCGGCGGCGGGAAGCTCGATGTAGCCCACGTCGGCGACAAGCGCGGGGGCGTTCATCAGGTAGTACTCCACGAAGCCCGCGACCTCGGGCCGCGCGAGCGCCTTCTTGGCGACGTAGATGAAGAGCGGGCGGGATAGCGGATAGCTATTGTCGTTGATCGTGGCGTCCGTCGGCTCGACGCAGCTGGCCGTGCCGGTCACCGGCGTACCGGTGCCGTTTTGGTCCTTCTTGATGTTGACGGCTGTGAGCTTGTCTTTCGCTTCGCCGAAGTACGCGTAGCCGAAGTAGCCCAGCGCATTCTTGTTGTTCTCGACACCCTGAACGAGGGTGTTATCGTCTTCGCTGAACGTCACGCGGGAGTCGTTGCGGCTCTGGTCGGCCTTGCCATTGACGACCTCCGTGAAGTAGTCGAAGGTTCCAGAGTCGGCACCGGGGCTGAAGAGCGTGATCTCTTCGTCAGGGAACGACGGATCGAGCTCGTTCCACTTGGACACGGTGGAACCTGTGTCAAAGAGCTTCTTGAGTTGCGAGAAGCTCAGGCACGCGGCGAAGTCGTTGTCGGGGTGGACGACGACGGTGAGACCGTCGATCGCGACCTTGAACTCGACGTATTCGATGTTAGCAGCGGCGCAGCCGGCGCCTTCCTTCGCATCATCCTTCTTAATCGGGCGGGAGGCGTCATTGATGTCCGTCTCGCCCTTGCAGAACTTCTCGAAACCACCGCCGGTGCCGGAGATCCCGACGGCGACTTTGACCTTCGATACCTTGCCGAACTCTTCTGCGACCGCTTCCGTGATGGGGCCGACCGTGCTGGAACCGTCTACGACGATCTCGCCCGAGAGGGACGAGTAGTCGCTACCAGCGGGCTTGGTTGCCGCCGAAGTGGCGGACGGGGTCGTGCCACCCGCAGGCTTGTCATCCTTGTCCTCGCCGCAGCCGGCGAACGCGAGCATGCTGACGGTGGCCAGTCCCGCCGTCAGCGCCAGAAGCCTCTTGCTCCTCCAGGTTGTGTTACTCAATGAACTCCCACTCCTTCTGCCGACGTCTCGCCACCAGGTGAGACTGATCGTCTGAAACGGTAGACGGGGGAGTTTAACGGGGGATTAACGTCGATTAAGGGAGGGTAAAGGCGGGAGCGACGTGATTCCGCGTCGTTAACGTAACGAACGTTAATGTTCCACCGAGGCAGGTCAATACACGTCGCGAAGCTCAAAGCGCGGCCCGTCCTTGCAGACGAGTTTCATCGTCGAGCCGCCGCGCACGCGGGCCTCGACGGCGCAGCCGTAACAGATGCCGGTGCCGCAGCCCATGCGCTCTTCGAGCAGGAGCTGAACGCTGCGCCGCACCTTCGCCGTGCGGGCGACATCGGCCATGGCACGGAACATCGGCGTCGGCCCACAGGCGAAGGCCTGGTCGCACCACTCCAGGAGTTCGCCGAACGGGCCGGTGACGAAGCCATGGCGGCCGGCGGAGCCGTCGTCGGTCGTGACGACGACCTCGACTTCCTCGGGCAGGAGCCGCGACGGGTAGACGAGACTGGCTGTGCGCGCGCCCACGACGAGGGTGACGCTGCTTCCCGAAGCGATCGCCGCTTCCGCAAGCCACACGAGGGGCGCGATGCCGATGCCGCCGCCGACGAGGAGGAGGTTCTTCGACGTGCGCCCGACCTTGTATCCGACTCCAAGCGGTCCCCAACAGTACACCTGGTCGCCGACTTTCCGGCTCGCAAGCCACGCGGTGCCGCGGCCGACGACGTCGTAGAGGATCGCCCATTCTGGCCCGTGTGCGCCCTCGCGGATGCGATGGTAGCTCATGGGGCGTGGGAGCAGCGGATCGTCGGCGTGAGCAGCCGGACTGTCGCCGTATGCTGGATCGTCGGAGCAGCGAAGCATGAGGAACTGGCCCGGGTAGGCGCCGTTGCCGATCTCGGGCGATCGAAACCACGTGATGTGCGTGTCGCCGTAGAGGCGCTCGGTCTCCGTGATCTCGGCGTAGGCGGTTTTCATGCGTCCCGCTCCCCTGCCGCATCGACGATGCTCGTCGTCCGCTCGAGCATCAGGCGTTCCGGTACTCAGGGAACGGACGGACCTGGTACGCGGCGCCCTCGCCGCGAGCGAGGGCAGCGGTGAGCGCCTCGACCGCCGCGCGCGCGGTGTCGGGGCTCGTGAAGCAAGGGATGCGCTTTTCGGTCGCGGCGCGGCGGATGTAGAAGCCGTCGCGGAGCGTACCCGTGAAGCGACCTTCGGGCGTATTGATGACGCATGAGACGGAGCCATCGTTGATTACATCGACGACGTTCGGGTGGCCTTCGTTGAGGCGCTTCGTGACCTGCTCTACGGGCAGACCGAGCGCCGAGATCATGCCAGCGGTACCCTCCGTCGCGTACAGCCGGAAGCCGGCATCGTGCAGATGCTTGATCAGCGGCAGTATCTGCGTCTTATGTCGATCGGCGATACTCAGGAGCACGCCTCCACCCGGCTTGAGCGCGATGTCGGCGGACATCAGCGCCTTGGTCAGTGCCGCCGGGAAGTCGGCGTCGATGCCCATCACCTCGCCGGTGGACTTCATCTCGGGGCCGAGATACGTATCGACGCCGATGAGCTTCGACATCGAGAAGACGGGCGCTTTCACGGCGACGAGGTTCTGGCGTGGCCAGAGGCCGCCTTCATAACCCTGCTCCGCCAGTGTGCGCCCCAGCATGATGTTAACGGCGACCCGCACCATCGGCACGCCGGTGACTTTCGAGAGGAAGGGCACGGTGCGGCTACCGCGGGGATTCACTTCGATTACATAAACATCGGACGCGCCGTGCCTCGCGGGATCATCGGACGGCATGATGACGTACTGGACGTTCATCAGGCCCTGCACGTTGAGTCCAATGCCGATGCGCACGGTGTAGTCAACGAGCGTCTCGACTTCTTCTTCTGTGAGATGGATGCCGGGATAGACGGCGAGCGAATCGCCCGAGTGTACGCCCGCGCGTTCGATGTGCTCCATGATTCCGGGAATCAGCACGCGCTCGCCGTCGCAGATCGCGTCGACCTCGACCTCTTTTCCTTCGAGGTACTTGTCGATGAGGATCGGGCGGCCTTCGCTGGCATCAGCAGCGTGCTGGATGAAGCGACCGAGCTCGCCGGGGTTCTGGACGATCTCCATCGCCCGTCCACCGAGCACGTAGCTGGGACGCACGAGAACCGGGTAGCCGAGGGCTTCGGCGGTGTGGAATGCGTCTTCGACCCGAAGGACCGACGCGCCGGGGGGTTGCGGGATACCGAGCTCGTTGAGGAATCCCTCGAAACGGCGGCGGTCCTCTGCGAGATCGATCGTCTCCGACGACGACCCGATGATGGGCATGGCGGCGTTGTGGAGCGGCGTCGCAAGATTGATGGCGGTCTGTCCACCGAATTGGACGATCGAGGGAGGTGGTTCTCCGCCACCCTCGCCGGACGACTCTCCCGCTTCGTTCTCGAGGATGTCCCGAATCGACTCTTCGTCGAGCGGCTCGAAGTAGAGGCGGTCGCTCGTGTCGAAGTCCGTGGACACGGTTTCCGGGTTGGAGTTCACCATGATCGACTTGTACCCGGCCTGGTTGAGCGCCCACGCAGCGTGCACCGAGCAGTAGTCAAACTCGATGCCCTGGCCGATGCGAATCGGTCCGCTCCCAATGACGAGCGCCTTTTTCGACGGCTCCGGGAGCGCTTCGTTCTCCTGTTCGTAGGTGCTGTAGAAGTACGGCGTGGCGGCGTCGAACTCGGCGGCGCAGGTGTCCACCATCTTGTAGACGGGGCGGATGTCCCACTCATCGCGAAGATCGCGCACCTGGTCGGGCAGGCGGTCGGACAACGTCGCGATTGCCTTGTCCGGAAAGCCCATGCGCTTCGCTGCGCGGAGCAGATCCGGCGTCAGCGATTCAGCGAGCAAGCGCTTCTCCATGTCGATGATGTTGGTGAGTTTGTGCAGGAACCACTGGTCCACGCCCGTTCGCTGCGAAAGCGCGAGCAGGTCGACGCCGCGCCGAAGCGCCGCCATGATCGACCAGAGGCGCTCATCGGTTGCGTGCATCGGGCGCTCCTCGTGGTTGTCCTTCCACGTAGGATCCTCCCAAAGCAGCGAGCGGCCGCTGATCTCGAGCGAACGCACCGCCTTTTGGAACGCCCCTTCGAACGTGCGATCGATCGCCATCACTTCGCCGGTCGCCTTCATCTGCGTGCCGAGGGCGCGATCGCCGAACGAGAACTTGTCGAACGGCCAGCGGGGAATCTTGACGACAACGTAGTCGAGCGCCGGCTCGAAGGCCGCGGTGGTGCGCTGCGTGACGGCGTTGGGAATCTGATCGAGCGTCTTGCCGATGGCGATCTTGCTGGCGACGCGAGCGATGGGGTAGCCCGTGGCCTTGCTGGCGAGCGCGGAACTGCGGGAGACGCGAGGGTTCACCTCGATGACGTAGTACGGCGGCAATGTGTCGCCCACGGGGACGGCCCACGGCGTCGTCTCGGGGTTTGGGGCAAGGGCGAGTTGCACGTTGCAGCCGCCCTCGATACCGAGCTTGGTGATGATCTTCAGCGACGCCGTCCGGAGCATCTGGTACTCCCGGTCGGACAGCGTTTGGCTCGGAGCGACGACGATGCTGTCGCCCGTGTGAACGCCCATCGCGTCGAAGTTCTCCATGTTGCATACGGTGATGACGTTTCCCGCGCTGTCGCGCATCACCTCGTACTCGACCTCCTTCCACCCGAGGAGGGATTGTTCGACGAGTACCTGTGTGATCGGACTGGCTTCGAGGCCGCTCTGCACGATCCGTTCGTATTCATCGATGCTGTAGGCGATGCCGCCGCCCGTGCCGCCGAGGGTGTACGCGGGCCGAATGACGGCGGGCAGGCCGATCTTCTGGAGCGCGGCGCGTGCTTCGTCGACGTTGGTCACGATTTCTGACGTGGGGCACGGTTCGCCGATCTCGTCGAGCATTTCGCGGAACAGCTC
>JANPBN010000319.1:0-1892 GCA_031430415.1 Dehalococcoidia bacterium | reverse complement strand
GGGGTGGGCTCGCGTCAACGATCTTCTGGGTCGACCCGCAGGAGGACCTCGAAGTGATCTTCATGACGCAGCTCATGCCCTCAACCTCGTTCAATTTCCGCGGCCAGATCAAGAGCATCGTCTACGGCGCGATCGAGGACTGATGCGCGCATCGAAGGGAGCCAGACCATGATCCCCACGAAGCCGTTCGGGCGCACTGGCCACGACAGCACGCGCATCATCTTTGGAGCGGCCGCCCTCTGGGGCGCGCAGGAAGCTGACGCCGCACCCGTGCTCGACCTCCTACTCCAGCACGGCATCAACCACATCGACACCGCCGCGTCCTACGGGCGCTCCGAGCGCCGGGTCGGCGAGTGGATGGGACGACATCGCCGTGACTTCTTCCTCGCCACCAAGACCGATAAGCGCACGAACGACGAGTCGAAGATGCAGTTGGAGAAGTCACGCGAGCGACTGCAGGTCGCCAGCGTCGATCTGCTCCAGCTGCACAACCTCGTCGACGAAGCCGAATGGGATACCGCGATGGCTCCGGGTGGGGCCCTCGAAGCCGCAATCGAAGCGCGCCAGCGCGGGCTGACGCGCTTCATCGGGATAACCGGTCACGGCGTCACAGTGGCGGCGATGCACCTGCGCAGCCTCGAACGCTTTCCGTTCGATTCCGTGCTCCTGCCCTACAACTACCCGCTGATGCAGAACGCCCAATACCGCGCCGACTTCGAGGAACTCGAGCGCGTCTGCGCCGAGCGCGGCGTCGCGTTCCAGACGAGTAAGGGCATCACGCTTGCGCCGTGGGGCGAACGCGAACACACGCACACGACGTGGTACGAGCCGCTGAGCGAGCCTGCCGACATCGACCTCGGCGTCGGCTACGTCCTCGGCCGCCCCGGCGTTTTCCTCAACACCGTCGGGGACATTAGCCTGCTGCCGAGCGTCTTCGATGCGGCAGAGCGCCTGGCGACCGGCGCGGCCCCGCCCGAAGCGGTCATGCGCGCGCTCTCCGATCGCACGGCAATGGCGCCCCTCTTCGTCTACGCCGCTGGAAGCGGCCCGGTCAGTGACGCGCGTTGTGAGATCTCGATCCAATTCCCGTCAGGGTCGCGCACAAACGAGATGCGCGCCGTGCTGCCGAGCGTGATCGGCGGCCGGCCCTCCGCGCCGCCCCGGGCGAGGATCCCCGCATGCTCAGCGTCGACATCGCGCACCTGCATGGTGAGATACCGGAAGCCGCGCGCCGTCATTGGCCCGACCTCCTTCGCGCGCGCCGATGCCGCGAATCGAAGAATCGAGCCGCCACAACGGTAGCCACGTTCGCCGATCTGCTCGAGTTGGAGCGCATCGCGATAGAACGCATGATGCGCCGCCTCGTCGCGTACGCCGAGGCGCACGGCGATGCCCTCGATTCCGTCGCGCCCCTTCGGCACGAGCGTGACAATGTTGCCATCGGGATCCGACAGCTGCTGCGGCACCGTCAGGCCGTCGCGGGCGATCAGCAGTTCGCGATATCCCGTCGACTCGCCCGCCTTGAGCGGATCCAACGATGAGTTCAGCTTGAGCACCGAACCGTTCATCTCATGCCGATGCTGGCGCAAGCCGCCGCCCAATGGCAACATCTCATCGAATGCGAGACCGATGTTGCGCTGCCAGAACGCGAGCATCGCGTCGAGGTTGTTGGTGAAGATGCCGACATCGATCTGTTGCTTCGCGAGTTCCATGGTGGCCCTGGCCTTCTATTGATTCAGCCCCAGTTCGCGGAGGATGGCGTCGTGCTGGGCGCCGAGTTCGGGGGCGGGGGTGCGAGTGGGTGGATCGGGGAACGCCGACAGCTTGATCGGGTTGCCGGCCATCCTTAGCGTACCAGCGATCGGGTCATCGGCCGTCACGACCATGTTCCG
>JANPBN010000318.1:0-2796 GCA_031430415.1 Dehalococcoidia bacterium | reverse complement strand
TGCCCCGACGGCCGTTGCGCCGATGCCGTCCGCGCCGACGGGAACGACGCTCGTCATGGAGCGGAAGCAGTTCGCCGCCGCCGGCCTGACCCTCGGTGCGCTGGCGTTGGGTGTCGTCGTGCTCGCCGTCATCGTCCTTCGTCGTCCCGCCGTCGTGGTGGCGCCGGCGGACTCCGCACAGACGGCTGCCGCGCCGCCCACCTCGACCGCTGCTCCGGGATCGGCCCCTGCCGTGGCGCCGCCGACGGCGCTGGTCGATCCGCCTATCCGCACTCTGCCGGTTGAGCGGGGCATGCCGCCACCGGCGGCTCCGGTGCCGAGGGCGCCGCGGGAGACGGAGGTCTCCCAGCCGCCGTCATCTTCACCGTCAGTGCCGACGCCGGCGAGCGTGGCGCGGGTGACGAATACGGCGCCGTTCACCTTCGACGGCAAGGCGGTCGTGGCGGAAGGTGACAAGCGGCGCGAGCGCGATGCACAGATCTTGATCGCCGATGGTTCGCTGACCGTGACCCAGAAGGGTGACAAGGTGCTCTACGTCGTTCCAGTGGCTGGCCTGATCGGCCTCACCTACTCGAATTCCAAACAGCCCCTCTGGAGTTCTCCTGATGGGCCAGCGGAGGCGCTGCGGGTCGAAGGGGGCGCTTTTGGATTTCTCAAGGGCGGCGGCCACTGGTTTGGTCTGCGGACGGCGGATTCGCTGCTCTTTCTGCGCGTCGATGAAGACAGGGTGGGTCGCGTGATCGCCGGCCTTCAGGACCGGACGGGACTGGTCGTGTCGCGGCTCATCGAACCAAAGGAATAAGATAGGCGGGTGTACACGCTGACGTTCGCTGACGGCCTCATGCCTCGCGCCCACCAATTGCGCGAAGGCGAGACAGTGATTGGGCGCGCTCCCGTGTGCGACCTCATCATCACCGCGGCGCTGATCTCCAGGCAACACGCGCGCATCCGCGTCGACGGGAAGCGGGTTTACCTGCGCGACGCCGGCAGCACCTACGGCACGACGTTCAAAGGGCAAAAAGTCACCACGGAACAGGAACTGTCGCCAGGGGACATGTTTTCGATCGGCCCGCTCGCCATCACGCTGACCCGTGACGTGGTCGAGGGGGACGTACTTTCTGAAAAGCACCAACTGTTCGAGGAATCCGCGATGATCGTCAAGCGGATGGACCAACCGGAGTCTCCCCCAGAGGCTCTGGACGTTAGTCCCCCGCTGGTTGCCGCGCCGCCGGCCAAGTCCGCCATCGGGCACGAAGGAGGGCCGCCCTTGGTGTCACCGGCCAGCCGAAGTGCGGTCGCCCAGTCGCCGTCAATCGAGCGCCGCAGCGGTCAGGACCGGCGCAAGGGTGACACGGGCCGTCCGGCCGGCGATCGCCGGTCAGGCCGGGACCGCCGCGGCGGCCGACTCCTGCGTCTCCTGACGGAGATTGGCAAGACGCTGGTCACGGTGCAGCCGCTCGAGCAGGTGCTGGCGCGTGTCGTTGAACTCGTCTTCGAGGTGCTGCCCGCCGAGCGGGCGTTCCTCCTGCTGCGCGACTCCATCGATCAGCCGCTGACCGCGCGTGTGATGCGCAGTCGCGATGGGTCGATGCCGGCGAAAGTGTCGATTAGCCGAACGATCGTCAACACGGTCATGCGCGATCGCGTCGCGATGCTGGCGAAGGACGCGCTCTACGACTCGCGGCTCAACGAGTCCGACAGCATTCAATCGATGAACGTGCGGTCCTTCATGTGCGCCCCATTGTGGAATCGCAATGAAGTCAACGGCGTGCTGTATTGCGACAATCCGCGCAGCAAGAAATTCACGACCGACGACCTCGAGGTGTTTGCCGCGCTGTGTAACTACGCGGCTGTGGCGATCGAGCAGGCGAGACTGTCTGTCCGTCTGGTCGAAGAGACCAGGCGCCGCGAGCGTCTGCAGCGGTATCACTCCCCTGGGGTCGTCACTCGTATCATCAAGGACGGCGCGGCTGACGGCGCCTTCGTGACGCAGGAGCGGGACGTCACCGTGATGTTTTGCGACATTGTCGGTTTCACGTCGATGTGCCAACACGCTGAACCACAGCAGATCGGCGAGATGCTCAACGACTTCTTCGGCCGGATGGGCGAGGTGATCTTCGAACACGACGGAACGCTCGATAAGTTCATCGGCGACGCTATTCTCGCCGTCTTCGGAGCCCCGCTCGATCAGCCCGACCACGCGACGCGCGCCGTGAGTGCGGCCATTGCCATGAGGGCGGAGTTGGCTCGCGCGAATCTGGAGCGGCCGACCAATCCGCTTCGCATGCGCATCGCGATCAACAGCGGACGGGCGCTCACCGGAGACATCGGGTCGCCCAAGCGCCGCGAGTTCACGGTCCTGGGCGATGTCGTCAATACGGCATCACGCCTCGAAGGCGGTGTCGCCAAGCCGGATCAGATTGTGATCTCGAAGGACACGCGCGACCGTGTGGGCCACGCCTTCGATGTCAGATCGCTTGGTGGGGTGACGCTGCGGGGCCGCGATACGGAACTCGAAGTATTCGAAGTGATCGGCTAGTCCCGCCCGTGGACACCGGTCTCGGCGTCTTCATATCGTGAGCGGCTGGCGTGCCTGAGTGGGCTGAGGATGAGCCGCAGTGAACATCACGACACCGAAAGTGTTGGTGGACGGCAGGAGGATCGAACTCCTGACCTCCGCATTGCGAACGCGGCGCTCTCCCAGCTGAGCTAGCCGCCCACTCTGTGCTTCCGGTGTGCGTCGGCCGCGGTGACTCGCCCGCCAACGAACGCTCAGTGTAGCACGCCGTTTTCCAG
>JANPBN010000317.1:0-2945 GCA_031430415.1 Dehalococcoidia bacterium | reverse complement strand
CTCGTCCACGTCCCGATCCGAGAGGCCGGCGCCCCTTCCGTCGTATCGGACGACCTGGATATGTTCAGCGAGGTGTTCGTACCAATGCATCCAGTCCGGGATGCGGAGTTCGTCCTGGATGTCGCTCCAGGGCATCGCGGGCGGAGGGATCACGGCGGGTATGCCGTCTCCCAGACGCCAGTAGGCGAGGCTATAGCCGTCGGCGGTCGTGGTGTACTCGATCCGCGGATCCATGCATCTATCGTAGCACCAGCCGCCGCATTAGCCTCGGGCGTCTATGTCTGCGATGGCGGCGCGCAGTTCGCGCAAATGGGAAATCACGGCATCGGGCTCAGGGTGGCCCTCGGTCGGGCGCGTCTTGTACTGTCGCGTGAGCACCGTACGCATCCCGGCCGCCTTGCCCCCGCCGATGTCGTGGTACGGGCTGTCGCCGACGTAGACTGCCTCGGATGCGGGCACGCCCACTTCCGCCAGCGCCTTCTCGAAGAGCGAGTGGTGCGGCTTCCGAAAGCCTTCCTCCGCCGAGACGATGACGCTCTGCATCAGCGGCTCGAATCCGAGGAGTTGGAGCATTCCGCGGATCGTCGCCATGTCGGCGAGCGTGTTGGTGACGCAGCCCATCGCGTAGCCGGCATCGGCGAGGTCTTGTGCTGCGGCGAGGGTGCCCTCGTGGCACGGAAGGTTGTGGATCTCCGTCGCGAACAGCGGCGGTGTGATCTCGCGTAGCAGCGCCTCGTCGAGCGTCAGTCCGAGCGAACGGAACGCCTCGTCGACCCACGTGTGGGTCGGCGGTTGATCGAGGCGTTTTGCCTCCATGAAGTACGTCTCGGATGCGGCGTGAAGGACATCGTGTACCGATTTCTGCAGCTCCGCCGGCGAAGGGACATCGTCACGCCCGAGCACGGCGCTCAGCCGGGTGTGCGCCGCTTCGTATGCGCGATCGAGTTCGTCACCCTGGGGACCGATGTCCCAGAGCGTGTGGCCAAGGTCGAAGATGACGGCGCGGATCGTCACGTCGTGGCGCGCACTTCGGTCGTCTCGGCAATCGGTTCATCAATCGGCTCATAAGAGGCGTGCTGTCCGGGGGCTGCCGTGGCCCCGTCCGCCGCCACAGCGGCGGTGAGCATCTGCTGGTGGGCGAGCACCTGGAGCACGCGCCGAAGGTGCCGCGCGGCGCGTGGCACGGCCGTTTCCGGCGGCTCTATGCCGTCGTAGTCCAGCACCACGAATCCGCGGTAGCCGCCGAGCTTCAACGAACGCAATATCTCCGGCCAATGGAGCGACGGCTCGCTGCCGTCCTCGGAGATGTCGCGCATGCGGGCGTGCACCTGGACCGTCCGCGCGTACGACAGGTCGATGCCGGTCGGGTCGTTGAAGTCGGCTGGTTCGAGGCAGATGCGCATCCATGGCGAGCCGACGTCCTGGGCCGCCTGCGCCAGTTCGTTCGGTGTTCCCACGATGCCATCGGCGCCGTTGTTCTGTAGCGCTATGGCGACGCCGCGTTCGGCGGCGTAGTCCGAGCACGCGCGGAGGGCGTACATGACATCGGACCAGACGCGGCGGCGGTCAGGACCCTTCTGGCCGAACACCTTTCGGAAGGCGCCGACAATGCGGCTCGTGTTCTGGTCGACCGGCGGTGACGGCATCCACCCGGCGAAGACCCGGACGACGGGCGCCCCGAGGTATGCCGCCACGTCGCACCACTGGCGCACTTTCTCGATCTCGTCGAGGCGGCGCTCGGGTGGACCAAAGTCGTTGCTCACAGCGAGCCCGGCGATGGTGAGCCCGGCGTCGATGCATTGCTTCTTGAGATCGCGGAGGTACGCCGGATCCGTCGTCGGGAAGTGCAGGTCGACGAACTCGACGCCGTCTACGTCGAGATCGTCAGCGCAGCGGCGCAGCCACTCGCGCTGATCGATGCGTCCGGCGCGGATCGCGGCGTGGTAGGACCATGAGCTGCAGCCGAGCTTCACTACACGTCCTCCGCGATCTGCTGGTCGCGCGCCAACGACTCAATCCCGCCGAAACGCTCACGGCGAAAGCCTTCGGCGTAGGTGCATGTGAGGCCGCCGCGCTTCGCAACGGCTTCGGCGCCGAGGCGCATCCGCTTGTCGATTATGTCGCGGAAGTCATGCGGGTCCAGCTTCTCGAGCCACGGGACGTCCAGGCCCGATGCGGCGAGATTGAACTGCATGTCGGCGACGGTAAGCACCATTTGCGCCTCGTGCTTATAGAGGGCGTCGATTTTCGCCTGGATCGTTGCGTCGATGTCGACGAACTTGTTCTGATCGCGCGGCGACTTCGCGAAGTACCAGTGCTCGCCGACGTAGTGCGGCGCGAGGCCAGCTTCGATCTGATCCGGATGGAACAGCGGGAAGTGCGAGAACGTGGCCGCCTCGCTCGCCGCGACGGCGACTGCGCGGTGGTCCGGGTGCCCCTCGTACGGTGCGATAGGATCCCATGTGAATACGATGTCCGGCTTCACCTCGCGGATGATCTGCATGAATCGCCCGCGTAGCTCCTCGGGCGTCGCGCGGTAGGCGAGGTCGCCGTCCGGGTAGCCGAGCGCCATCACCTGTTTGACGCCCAAAACGGCCGCCGCTTCATGTAGCTCGCGGTCACGAACGGCGCGCAGCTCGTCGCCGCTCAGCTCGAACGACCCCTTGTCGTTGTCCGTCGCACAGACGACGCTGACAGAGTGGCCGGCGGCCGCGAACTTCGCGATCGTGCCGCCCGCGAAGAACTCCATGTCGTCGCCGTGCGCTTCGAAGACCAGAACGCGTTTCATCGCCCTATTCTACGCCTTGGCCCCGCTGGCGATAGTCGATTCGGTCAAGGAGCGGCAATCTCACGGAGGAGCGCCACCGAGGCCGCTCGGAACGTCTCCTCGGCGGTCTCGTCGAGCATGGCGACGCCCGGCTCGTAGCCGCCCTGCCCGAACGCCT
>JANPBN010000316.1:0-7852 GCA_031430415.1 Dehalococcoidia bacterium | reverse complement strand
CGCTGCGCACCGGCACGCCCGCTGGTGCTCGCCCACAACAGGACGCTTAGCACCACGGCCGCAAAGACCATAAGTGCGCCAAGCAGTGCCCACGCGCGTTTAGGCACGGTTCATCGTCCTCGTCAGTGTCTCGATGCTCGCCACACGCGCCTCCTCGCCCTCGTCGAAGGGAGCTTACCGCGACGCATGCCTTCGGGCATCTGCGACGCCTCGCCTTCTCGCCGCTCCTGCGTCCGGCCGCACTGGACCCGTCGCCGAGCCGTCACGCTCACCTTTACGGCAGCCGATACTCTCCTCGATGAGCACGCAGGCATCGAAGGAGCGACGATGAACGAGCAGAGCGGGCAGACGCGTACCGGAATCAGCATGGCCGATACGGTCGATGCGCTGACCCAGGCAATGGCCGTCTGGGACGAAGCCAGCTACGCGCACTCCGTCCGCACGGCTGCATACGCGGAGGCCATCGGCCGCGAAGTCGGCCTGTCCGGCGAGCCGTTGGAGCTCGTCAGGATCGGCGCGCTCTTGCACGATATCGGCAAGATGGGCATCGAGATGGCAGTCCTGAAGAAGCCGGGCAGCCTCGAAGACCATGAGACCGCGCACGTCCAGCAGCACCCGGCCATGGGCGAGGCAATCCTGGGGCGCGTCCTGCCCGAGACGGTTGTCGAGTGCGCCGCGGCCCACCACGAGCAGCCTGATGGCGGAGGCTATCCACGCGGACTCGTGGAGGATGCGATCCCGCTCCCGGCGCTCATCTGCCGCGTGGCTGACGTACTCGACTCCCTCACGAGCGACCAGACGTACCGCCCGGCGATGTCCATCGAGCAAGCGCTCGACGAGTTGCGGGGCGGAGCGGGCACACTGTATTCGGCGGGCATCGTCCGGGCGCTATTCGCCCTCGTGGAGAAGAGCGCACTTCGTCCAGCCGCCTGAATCTGGGACTTGACGGCCATCGACCGGGCGATTGGATAGCGATACGACGCAATGCATTGTTATGGCGCCGTTAATACCCGTTTAACATATGCCCTCTACGATGTGGTGGTAGGGCTACAGCGGACGTGCAACTTGACCTCCTGCACGAACGGGACTTCCGAAGGGCCGAGGCGCTCAAAATTGTAAGGCCACAAACTTAGCGCCTCGGCCCCAACTTCCGCAGAGCACCAATCCATGTTGATTTCGCGAGGGCCCCCGCCCCTCGCGATTTCTTTTGCCCGCGGCAGCCCCTACACTCGCCCCATGCCCTTCGCCGACGTCAACGGGATACGGCTCTTCTACGAATCGCACGGCGATGGCCCGGCGGTCGTTTTCGCGCACGGAGCGGGCGGCAACCACCTCAGTTGGTGGCAGCAGATCCCGTACTTCCGCGAGCGCTATCGCTGCATTACGTTCGATCACCGCGCGTTCGGGCTCAGCGGCGACGCTGAAGGCGAGTCGAAGCTCGGCCGACGCGGGTTCCACGATGACTTGCGTGATCTGCTCGACATGCTCGGTATCGAACGGGCGGCCATCGTGGCGCAGTCGATGGGCGGCCGGACGGCCGTCGGCTTCTCGCTCCGGAACCCCGGGCGCTGCACGGCGATGGTCCTCGCCGGGACGACGGGCGGCGCCGTCACCGATGAGGTGCGGGCCATGCAGGCCGCTCACCGCGAGTCCGAGGTGGGCCAGCGCACGCTGATGCAGCGCGCCGTCTCGTCGCAACTGCGAGAGCGGTCACGCTCGATGGACTTCCTGTACAGGTCGATTGGGCGCATGAACCCGCCGCGACCGCGCGACTTTCTCGCGCCGATCCCGGGGTACAGCGGCAGCTCGGCATTGCGGCTCGCCGACGCGGGCTTTCCGATCCTGTTCCTCGTCGGACGCCACGACCAGATCACTCCGCCCGACGTTATCGAGCGATGCCATGGCGCCGTCCCCGGCTCTGAGTTTCAGGTAATCGAGGACGCGGGCCACTCCGCGTACTTCGAGCGACCCGCTGACTTCAATGCTGCCGTCGGGTCGTTTCTTGGCCGTGCGTCAGCCTAGCTCACACCGAGCAGTTCGACATCGAAGATGAGGTCCGCGTTCGGGGGAATGGCGCCGGGGGCGCCGCGCGCGCCGTAGCCCAACGCGGCCGGAATCTGAAGCTGGCGCTTTCCGCCGACCTTCATCGACAGCACCCCTTCGTCCCAGCCCTGGATGACCTGCCCAACGCCGATCACGAACTCGAACGGCTGACCTCGATCGCGCGAGCTGTCGAACTTCTTCCCGTCGGTCAGGGTTCCGGTGTAGTGAACCTTGACCTTCTTGCCCTTCGTGGGCGCGTCGCCTGCGCCTACGACTTCATCGACGTACTTCAGCCCGCTCGCGGTCGTGACGGCTTCGGTCATGTTGTACTCCCACTATTGCGCGCGCCGCCCGAGGGCGGACGCTACTGTACGGAAATCAGCTCGACGTCGAAGATGAGCGTGGCGTTCGGCGGGATGAGGGGCGGCGATCCAGGCGCGCCGTACCCCAGGTCACCGGGGATGATGAGCCGGCGCTTGCCTCCCTCCTTCATCGACCCGACCCCTTCGGTCCAGCCGGCGATGAAGCGGTTAAGCGCCAGCGTTATCGGTGTCCCAGAGTCGACTGAGCTATCGAACTTCGTGCCGTTGGTGAGCCACCCGGTGTAATGCGCGGTGACCACGCTCGCTGAGGTCGGAGCCTTGCCCGTGCCAACGGTCTGGTCGACGTACTGCAGGCAACTCGCGGTCGTGATGACGTCGCCCTTGAGTTCCGGAATACCGGTGCCGTTGCCATCGCCGAGATCCGTACAGACCCGTGGCGTCTTCGTCGCGGCCGGCAACGCTGGCGCCACCGGCGTGGTTGTACCGCCATCTCCGTCGCCGCACGCGGCACTGAACGCCAAGGCCATCAGGAAGACGAATCCGAACAGAAACCGCATGTGTCGCTCCTTTGTTTTGCGACATTGTCGACGCTGTGGATCGATGAGGCAATCGACAACTGTAATCGGCGTCCTGCGGCGCGCACGGGACGCGGTGGCTCGCCCACAGCCCGTAGATCTGCGGAATTGTCTTGTTATGTCGTGCAAATCCGTCAACGGAACCTACGGGATCCCCCTGCTTGAGCCGAAACTTCCTGTACGGCGGCGCGTTACTTGGTCGGAAGTAGCACGCTACACGCAACTCAATGGGGGAACCGATGCTTCGAAGACTCGCTCGCGAACGCGGCCAGGTGCTCATGATGACGCTCCTGCTGCTGCCTATCCTCCTCGGCATGACCGGACTGGCCATCGATGTGGGTTCGTACGCGAGCGAGCGGCGCACGCTCCAGAATGCGGCCGATTCCATCGCCCTGGCGGCTGGCCGCGACCTACCCAACTCGGCGGCCGTACAAGCGGCGGCGCTCGACTACGCCGCGAAGAACAGCATCGATACAACGGGCATGACCGTCCTCGTGACCGGCGGCTCCACAACCCCCCGCGTGAAGATCACGCTCGTAGACATGCACGAGTTCTCGTTCATCAAGGCGCTCGGGGTTGATGACAAGACCGTCGGCGCCACCGCAACCTCCGGACTCTTCACGCAGGCCGGCGGCACCGGTGTCGTCCCGTGGTCGATCGAAAAGACGACGGTCGATGCGTCCGCGTCAGGTGCAGTCGTCACCATCAAGTACGACTCGGGCGGTGCGACGAACGGAAATTTCGGCGCCATCCGCATCGACGGAAGCGGCGCCAGCGACTACGAGAACAGCGCGAAATACGGCGCTACAGCCGGCATTTGTTCCACTGCGATGACAGGATGCACCACCAGCAACTGCCCGAGCACATCGTGCCCGGAGACCGCACCGGAGTGCGACGGGCCCGAGTGCACGCCCAAGACCGGTAACATGACCGGCCCGACGCGTGACGCCGTGGATTTCCGCAAGGACTACACGAGCACGTCGTGCGACACGTTCGCTGAAGCGTTTTCGACGGCGAGTGCGTCGTTGTCGCCGGAGGTCGCAGACGGGTTGGTCGCCGCATACGCAGGCGGCGGAACCGGCCGCAGCGGCGTGTCGTTCTCCCGCCCGATGGTGCCGAAGACGAGCACACCGACGCCGACGCAAACCTCGGTCCCAACGAGCACGCCGACGCGGACGCCGACAAGCACCAGCGTACCGCCGACATCGACAAACACGCCCGGCGCAACATCGACGCCGACGCGTACGAACACGCCCGGACCAGCCGCTACGGGGACGAATACGCCCGCACCGACCGCCACGTTTACGCCCGTGGCGACGCAGCAAGAGTACGCCCTCAATGGCGCATGCAACCCGTGGTCCGGCGGCTCTTGCGCGACGACGACGACGCTCTGCAGCCGACGGGTCTTCATGATTCCGATCGTGAACGGATTCGGCAACGGCTCGTCGGACCCCGTGACGGTACTCGGATTTGCGCTGGTGTTCCTCGAGGGCTACGACAGCGGCAAGTGCACCGGCAGCACCTGCGAGATCAAGGCCCGCTTCGTGCTCGCTGAACTGACGACGAACTTCTCTGGCAGCACGTACGACCCGAACTCCAAGCTGAGCTTCGTCAAGCTCGTAGAGTAGTGGACACATCCAAACAAACGCACGAAGAGGCCGGGACGATATTCGCCCGGCCTCTCTTGCTGTGGAGCGTCTTGCCAGCGGGCCTGTAAGCCGAATTCTGTCTCCTCACCCCGAAGGGTGAGGCGGTGGCCATCTATCTGGGCTGCCACTTGCGCAGCAGCTCGAGCGGCTGACCCGGGACTCTCAGACGGGCCGCCCTTAGGCCTGCCGAGGCAGGTCACGGTCCCCTATGTAGCCTTGCTCCAGGTGGGGTTTGCACGGCCGCCGTGTCTCCACGACGCCGGTGCGCTCTTACCGCACCATTTCACCCTTACCCGCCGAAGCGGGCGGTTTGTCTCTGTGGCACTTTCCGTCGCCTTACAACGCCCTGCCGTTAGCAGGCACCCTGCCCTGTGGAGTTCGGACTTTCCTCCCCCCGCCGAAGCGGAGAGCGGCCACCCGGCCCGCTGGCAGAGTCAGTATATCGTCGCGACACCAGCGGCGTGCGACCGGGATGTGCAGCCGAAGCAACGTGTGGCGCAACCTGCCGAGGCAATCAGGGGCGCATCGATAGGGCGACGGCAGCATCGCTGACGGTGACGCGCTCCACTGCCTCCCGCAGCGCCCCGTGAAGTTCGGTGAAGCGCATGGTCTCCCACCCGGCCACGACGCGCGCCAGCGACGCGAGCCTGTCCGTGTCGCCGCCGGCAAGCCGCCTTGCCGCAGCGTCGGCCGCATCCTCGAGCGCGAGGCGTTCGGCGGCAGCGGCTGTGACAAGGCGCTGCATCTTGTCGCGCGTCATCCGGCCGCGCGCACCCGCCTCGATCGAGCGTTCGATGCGCTTGTCAATCGCCTTCATCTTCGTCAGCAACCGCTCACGATCGCGCTCCGTCCGTGCCTTCGGCGCGGGCGCGGGCGCGTCCGGCGGACTCGCAACCTGCTCGCCGAGCAATTGCAGCACGTCTCGCTCCAGATCATCCGCGCGCCGGGTGTGGTACGTGCACACGCTCTGGTTGGTCCGCGACTCGCACTGGTAGTAGCGATACGAGTTCTGCACGCGCTCGCCGCTCTTGCGCTTCCACGTCTGCTTGCGGCTTACACCTATCAGCTTGTTTCCGCAAGCGCCGCAGTAGGCGATGCCGGAGAGGAGAAATCGCGAGGTAACGCGTGGCGACGAGCTCGTACGGCGCGCCGCCAGGCGATCTTGCACGACGCGAAAGTCATCGTTCGAAACAAGCGACGGATGGCTCCCAGGCACCTTCACACCAAACCGGGAGTACGTACCCAGGTACACGCGATTGCGGAGGATGTCGCGGATGCTGACCATGCTCCAGTTGCCGCCGCGCCGCGTCTTCAGGCCCTCTTCATTTAGCCTGCGGGCGATCAGCCTGATGCCCATGCCCTCCGTCAGGTACAGGCGGTAGATGTAACGGACGACGACCGCCTCTTCCGGGATCAGTTCCAGGCGACGACGGTTGCCAACCTTGTAGCCGTATGGTGGACGCCCGAGTACTTCACCCTTTACGGCTTTCTTCCGCATAGCCGCACGCACGCGGTCGCCGACGGTCGATCCGGCGTCCTGCGCGCTCCAGGCTGTGACAATGCCCGCGGTGACATCGCTTTCGCCGCTGAGCGGCGCGATGCGCGCACCGAGCGACTCGATCTGATAGCAGCGGCGTGCGGCGTCCGCGATCCCCGCTCCGACTGCAGCGATGCTCGGCACAATCACGATGACATCGCGTTGACGTTCGCGGAGGAAGGCCAGCATCTGCCGGAAGCCCGGCGCCGCGCCGTTGGCCGCCACGTCGTCGACGAACGTGCCGGCTACGTCGTACCCGTGAGCGGTGCAGTATTCGAGGAACGCCTTGTTCTGGCGGGCCGAGGCGCCCGCGGTATCGTCGGCTCGGAAGTATCCGATCGCCTTCATGTCAGGAATACAGGATGCGCTCGCAGTTCGGGCACTGCACGAGCGCATTCCCTGTCCTCGCCTTGTTTACCATGTTCACAGGCAACGAGATCCGGCAGCCAGTGCAGAGATTCCGGTCGAGCTTCGCGACGCCGCGACCTTGGTGCGTGAACCGGATCCGGTCGTAGCGCTTGAGCATGTCAGCATCGATGTCAGCGGCGCGCTCGTGGCGCTTCTCGTCGTAGTCCACCACCTCAAGGCTGACGCGGGCGATGCGCTCTTTCATCTCCGCTTGTTCCTCGCGCCAGGCGGCTTCCAGCGCATCAAGTTCGGCGCGCGCCGACCGCAGTTCCGCTTCCGCCGCCTCGACGGCAGCGATCGCTTCAAGCTCTCGATCCTCTACGGCAGCCAGTTGCCGCTTCAACTGATCGATGTCGGCCTGGAGGTCGGCGAGTTCCTTGGGATTCTTGATGCTGCCACTGTAAAGCTTCGTCTCCGCCGGACCGATCTTGCCCTTCAGCGTCTCCGCCTCCAGTTCGATGTCCTTCTGCGTACCCTCGGCGGAACGCAGTACAGCTGTCCGCTCGGCGACCGCGGCTTTCTTCGCCGCGACATCCTCCGACTCGCCAAGGCGCGCCTCCGCGTCTTCGAGCGATGCACGACGCGCGTCGAGCGCGAGGTCGATCTCCTGCAGGCGGGCAAGGTCTGAGATGCGCATAGACATGTCGTTTCGTATCACTCCCGAACGCACAGCGGCGCACGGCGCCGAAGCGAGACGTAAACGGGAGGTGCAGGCAATAGTGGGATGTGTTCCTTGTGCGATTATAGGCTATCCACAACGCTGAAGGGCAATCCATCGCCTCACGAAGGTGACACGAGGCGATTGACCGCGCCGCGCCTCGCTCGATACGCTGGGGTCATCCCACCCCGGAGGCCTTCATGCTGTTCAACGTTGCATCGCTGCTCAAGGAAACGACCGGCGCGCTTCGCGAATACGACATCGACGACGACATTCGCATCGATGATGTGCCGCACCACGTCACGGGCCACGTCCGCTTCGACCGCACGACGGATGGAGTGCTCGTTCGCGCACGCCTCAACAGCACGATGAGCGACGACTGCGCCCGGTGCCTGCGAGCGGTCGAGTACCCGATGGAGATCGTCATCGAAGAGGAGTACCTGCCCACGGTCAACGTCGACAGCGGCGCGCCGCTCGATCCGGCGCAGATCGAGGCCGATGCGCTTCGAGCCGATGCGTACCGCGTCGACAAGCGCCACATGATCGACCTCACGGAGCCAATCGAGCAGTACTGGGCCATGGTGCTGCCGATGGCACCCGTCTGCCGCGAGGACTGCCCGGGCCTCTGCCCGTCCTGCGGCAAGGAGCAGGATGCCGAT
>JANPBN010000315.1:0-2232 GCA_031430415.1 Dehalococcoidia bacterium | reverse complement strand
CGCGCCGCCGACTTCGACGAGGCCATCGGCCCGCGGACCGCCGCCATCCTGCGCGTCCATTCGAGCAACTTTCGCATTGTCGGCTTCACCGAGGAGCCGACACTTGCCGCGCTGGCCGAGGTCGCGCGCCGGCGAGGCGTGCTCCTCATCGATGACATCGGCAGCGGCTGCCTCCTCGATACGACGGCATTCGGGCTGCCACCTGAGCCGGCGCCACAGGCATCGATTGCCGCCGGCGCCGATGTTGTCGTGTTCTCCGGCGACAAGCTGCTCGGCGGACCGCAGGGTGGACTGATCGCCGGAACAAGCGCCACCGTCGAACGCATGAAGAAGCATCCGCTCGCGCGTGCCGTGCGGCTCGACAAGGCCAGCATCGCCGGACTCGCGGCGACACTCCACATCCACCTCGAGGGCGCTGCGACTGAGAAGCTGCCGGTGTGGCAGATGATCGCTGCGCCTCTCGCCGGCCTTCAGCGCCGCGCCGAGGCGATCGCGCAGGCGTGCGGTGGCGCCGTCGTCGAGGGAAGATCGATGATCGGAGGCGGTTCGTTGCCCGAGGAGAGCCTGCCGACGGCCCTGGTCGCGCTCACACATCGCGGCGCGGCAGCGGTTGCCGCCCGGCTGCGGCTTGCCGGGATCGTGGCGCGCGTCCAGGACGGCGCGCTGCTCCTCGACCCGCGCACGATTGCGCCCGAGGACGACGCGCGGGTCGTCGCCGCGTGCCGCACAGCGCTGAAGTGACAGACGAAGCGATCCGATACGATGCGTCCGGAAAGGGAACCAGATGAACATCGAAGATCTGCGGCTCGACGCAGCCGTCGTGAGCAGCGACGGCCACACGCTCGGCAAACTGCACCGGTTCGTGTTCCAGCCTGCGGACATGCGCCTGACTCATATCGTCGTCGACACGGGCATGCTGCGCAGCGGGGAGTCGATCTGGAAGGGCGGCTGGGGGCTCTCGCACGACCGCATCCTGCCGATCGGCGTCCTCAAGCACGCCGACTCGAAGCGTATCGAGATCACGATGACCGGAGACGACTTCAAGGAACTGACGGTCCCCTACACCGACGATTACTTCGTCCCGGTGCCCGATCACCGTACGGGCCCGGACCTCTCTGACCTCCAGGCGCTGCTGATGTCGATGCCCGGCGAGCCTGGCCCGTGGCTGATGCACAAGACGGAACAGCTCATGCCCGGCGAACAGGACGTGCGCGCCGGTTCGCCTGTCTGGCGCCTCGACCCCCACGAGAAGATCGGCGACGTCGAGCGCGTGATGTTCGACATGGATTCGAAGATGGTCACCGGTATCGTCGTTCGCCGCGGCCTGCTGTTTTCTCACGAGGTCGTCATCCCCGTCGAGTACATCGTCGAGGTGGTCGCGGAGATCGTGCGCGTCCAACTGGATGACGATGTGCTCAAGACGCTGCCGCGCTTCGTCGCCCCAGACTAGGATGCCGGATCGGGCCCCGCGCCTGTTACGCGCTCGTGATCGGCTGTTGCCCCTCGGCAACAAGACCTATGTGATGGCGATCCTCAACCTTACTGACAACTCCTTCTCGGGCGACGGATCGGGCGCCGATCTTGATGCCGCGGTGCGCCACGTCGTCGCCGCGCAGGAGGCGGGCGCTGACATCATCGACATCGGCGCCGAGAGCGCCCGCGCCGACGTCCCCGCGCGCGACAGCGACGAAGAGGCAGCGTTCGTCGGCGAGGCATTCAGGCGGATCGCGACGGAGACCGACGTCGTGCTCTCGGTTGATACGTACAAGAAGCCCGTCGCCGAGGCCGCGCTGGCCGCCGGTGCGCACATCGTCAATGACATCGGCGGCTTCATGAACGGCATCGGTACCGCCGAGGCCGCGGCGGCTGCGGGCGCTGCGCTTGTGCTGAACTATACGTTCGAGCGCCCGAAGGTCCGCCCCGCCGCGCCCCCACGCTACGACGACGTCATCGCCGCCCACCTCGCGTTTCTGCGCTCTCGCGCCGAGATGGCTGTTGCGGCAGGCGTGGCGCCCGACGCGCTCGTCGTCGACCCCGGCATTGCCTTCGGCAAGTCGCACGATGAGGACATCGAAGTGCTGCGGCGTCTTGCCGAGTTTCAGGTCCTCGGCATGCCCATTCTCGTCGCGGCGTCGCGGAAGCACTTCATCGGAAGCATTACGGGCCTGCCTCCGGCTGAGCGCGACGAAGCGACGGCCGCCGTCACGGCGCTGAGCGTCGCATGCGGCGCGG
>JANPBN010000314.1:0-1880 GCA_031430415.1 Dehalococcoidia bacterium | reverse complement strand
GGTGTACTTCACTCGGCGGCTCAGCCAGAGCGCCGCCTGGTTGATGCGGCGGCTGTAGTTCGGATACACGCGCTCCTCGAAGATCTTGTTCGGGGAAGTGTGCAGCACCAGCCGCCCGCCGGGACGGATCGTGCGGCGGAGCTCGTCGTATGCCTTCGCGAGTTCCGGCGGATACAGATGCTCAACGACATCCATCATGAAGACCACGTCGAAGAATCCGTCCGAGAAATCGAGCGCCTTGATGTCCATCTGCCGCACCTGGCAGCGCGCTCGTAGCTCCGGTTCCACTCCCTCGATCGCCCTCGCGGCGATGTCGACCGCCGCCTGCGCATAGTCGATGCCATAGGCCTCAGCGCCGCGCATGGCGGACTGGATGACGAGTTCGCCACGGCCGCAGCCGACATCGAGCACCCGCTTGCCGCGCAGATCGCCCGCCAGCGACAGCGCCTTCACGAAGCGCGGCCCGACCTTCCGGCCGCCACTGATGACGAAGTCCTCGTAGCCATGACAGTTCGTGAGGTAGTAGTCGTCTGTGTAGACATCGGGCTCAACTCGGTCGGGTGCGGCGGACGGATCAAGCGTCAAGCTGCATCACCTCGCGCACCCAATTGTGGGTGCGGTCGCCGTAACAGTGGTCTTCGAGCACCGTCTCGAGGTACGGGCGGTCGAACCCCGTCTCAAGGAGGTATCGCGCCGTGCCGTTGACGCGCTCGGGCCGCCCGAGCAGCGCGTTGGCGACGATCTGCCATTCCAGTGGCACGACGGGGACGTGCATCCCCTCGAAGTGCAGCACGCGCACCTTGTCGGACCAGTGTGCGAAGTGGTCCGTCAGCTTGATCTCGCCATCGGCACAGTGGATGACGAGGTCACCCATGACCTCCACTTTGACGCCACCCACCTCGAAGATGCCGAAGTGGCTCGTGTACGGCCCGGCGGAGCTGTACTTGACCGGACGGACGATCGCGTTCGTCGAGCCGATCGCGCCGGACATGATGTAGGCGCCGTCGCGCGTCGTCGCCAGGTCGATGTCGGGCGGCGAATAGTCGGGCAGCCCCTGCAGCACCGATGCCGTGCTGCCCATGAGCGCCCACGGCTCCTGCGACTTGAACATCGGCATGATCAGCGAGCCAAGCACGTCGCGAAGCGCCGCGCGGACGCCGTCTGAGAGCCCCGCGCCGGGCATGATGTCTTCGTGAACGGCAGTCATGGCCGCTAGTGTATCGAACGGGCGTGCTATATGGGGCGGTGGGATGTCGGAGATCAGAGGGCGGGAACGGAACGGCAGGCCGCCGCGCATCGACGGCCTATCGCCCCTCCCACCATGCGCGCAGTTCCGGCGCGATCCGGCGTCCGTGCGCCTCCGCGGCGTCGGCTGTCGGCCCGCGCGTCGTGGCGTCCATCATGTTGATGTTGCCGCTCGCCTCAATCGCAGCCTCGTCGAAGAAGATGACGCGCACGCTGGCACCTGCCGCCTCGAGCGCGGCGCGCTCGCTCGCGATCTCGGCGGCGGCGGCGATGTGGATACCGCGCCCGAGCACGCCGGCCACCGCCACGATGAGCACGACATCCGGCTCGATGCAGAGCGCGAGATCGGCGCTCGTCCACGAATCCACCGCTCCGTCGGTGTAGCGGCTGCCCTCGATCGTCACGGGCGGGAAAGTACCGGGCACCGCGCACGACGCCGCGACAGCGAGCTCGACGGGCACACCGTCCGCCGCCTCGAACGCCCGGCGCGCGCCGGTCGCGCAATCGACCGCACAGACGAGCAGTGGCTTCTCCGGCCAGCCCGGAACGACACCGGCACGAAAGCCTTCGAGCCAGAGGTCTTCGGAGATCGTCTTCGCCGCAACCGACAGCCCCCCAATGCGCTGACGGCGCTC
>JANPBN010000313.1:0-7862 GCA_031430415.1 Dehalococcoidia bacterium | reverse complement strand
TCCGTCGGCTGTCCGACCATGAAGTACATCTTCACGTTCGTCCAGCCCTGCGCGAAGGCGTTCTCTGCCGCCGCGTACAGGTCCTCATCCGTGACGATCTTGTTGATCGTCATCCGCAGCCGCTCCGTGCCGGCCTCCGGCGCGAAGGTGATGCTGTGCTTGCCGCGCGTCGCCACCGCCTCGGCGATCCGCACCGAGAAGCTGTCGACCCGCATCGACGGCAGCGAGATCGTCATCGTGTTGCCGAAGGACTCCCGCAGTTTGTCGACGATCTCGACGATGCGGGAGTGATCCGTCGTGCTCAGCGAGACGAGCGACAGTTCGTCGTAGCCGGTCTGCCGCGATAGCTCCTGGGCGGCCGCCAGCACTTCCTCCGGCGAGCGCTCGAGCCGGGGGCGGTAGATCATGCCCGCCTGGCAGAAGCGGCACCCCTGCGTGCAGCCGCGTTGGATCTCGATCGCCATCCGGTCGTGCACCGTCTGCACGAACGGCACGATCGGATTCGTCAACGCCGGCGGTAGTTCCTGCACGAAACGCTTCACGACCTTCGTCGGTACCGTGTCGTCGATCGGTTCGATCGCGGCGATCGTGCCGTCTGCGTTGTATCGCGGCTTGTAGAGCCGCGGCACGTACATGCCCCAGATCTTCGAGATGCGCCGGAGCATCTCGTCGCGTGTGCCCCGGCCCTGGCGTTTCCACTCGCGCACGAAGTCCACGACGTCCGCGATCGACTCCTCGCCGTCGCCGAGCACGAACAGATCGATGAAGTCAGCGAGCGCATCCGGATTCAGTGCACCGGAACCGCCGCAGATCACGAGCGGGTGGCTGTCGTCGCGCTCCGCCGCCATCACCGGCAGTCCTGCCAGATCGAGCATGTTCAGGATGTTCGTGTAGGTGCCCTCGTAGCTGAGCGAGAAGCCCAGCACATCGAAGTCGCGGATCCGGTGGCGTGTTTCGAGGCTCCACAGCGGGATGCCGTCCGCGCGCATGACGGCCTCCATGTCGGACCATGGCGCGAACACCCGCTCCGCCAGCATGCCCTCGCGGCGGTTGACGATGTCGTACAGGATGCCCAGTCCCATGTTCGACATGCCGATGTCGTACAAGTCCGGATAGGCCAGCGCGACCCGCACGTCGCAGCCGTCCCAGTCCTTCACGACGGAGTTCCACTCGCCGCCCGTGTACCGGGCTGGCTTCGTCACCCGCGCGAACGCGGCATCGAGATTCTGTACTGTCTCCATCAACCCACACCCTTCCGTGCGCCCTCATGGTATCGGGTTGCCGTGCGCAGATCCGGATCACGCTGTGCGAACACGGCGGTCGATACCGCCCGACCGAGCTCAATCTGTGTCAATCTGAGTCATCCACCGCCGGCGGGGGTCGCATCTACCTCCGGCGAAACGAGGAGATCGCCATGAACCGCATCGAGATCGAAGCCACCATTGCCCGCGACCGCGCCGGTCTCCTCGAGCGTGCCGCTGCGCTCCCACCGGGCGACCTCATCCGTGGCGTCACGCCGAGCGGTCACGATTCGGCGTCGATGTGGAGTGCCCTCGATCATCTTGCCCACCTCGCCGGCATCGAACGCAGCTTCAATGCGATGATCCGCGCGCACCTCTCGGGCGCGTCAAGCCCCGTCGCCATCATGCGCGATGACGGCGGCGAGCGGCGCACGCTCGATCAGATCATGGCAGTGCTGAATCGCACCAACGAGGAGCACGTCCTCGCTCACCGCGGCGAATCGCTCGCACAGATCGTTGCGCTCGGCCAGGCCGCGCGCGCCGAAACCCTCGCCATCATGGCCGATCTGACCGATGACCAACTCGCGCAGAAGGTCCCCGATGCTCCCTGGGCCGACGGCACCGTCGGCGGCATCATCTCGACGAACGCCGCCCATGGCCGCATGCACTGGGCCGCCGTACAGGCCGCGCTGGCGTGACGCACGCGTTCATTGCCGGGCGCGGACATCGGTAGCGGTGCCCCGATCAGCCCCAGAAAACCTCTTCGCCCTCTGCGTCTTTGCGTTGAACCCCATAGGCCCTCTCAGCAGAACCCACGTGATCCAGCGCCGCAACCTCCCCGACTTCCCTGAAAAACCTCTGTGCCTCTGTGCCTCTGTGGTGAACCTACCGCCCGCCCCACACCGGCGCTCGCTTCTCGAGGAACGCCCGCACACCCTCCGCGAAGTCCTCGCTCTGGAACATCCGCGTGATCGTCGCGGTGCTGTCGACGAGGTGGTCCATCGGATCGCGCGTCAGGCCGCGATACAGCAGGCGCTTCACTTCGCCCGTCGCCAGCGGGCCACCCTGCGACACCTTCTCCGCCAGTTCGTGCGCCCGCTGCATCAGTTCGTCGTCCGGCACGATGCCGAGCACGTAGCCGATCTCGAGCGCGCGCGTCGCCGTGATGATCTCGCCGCTGAACAGAAGATACGCCGCCTGCTGCAGGCCGACGATGCGCGACAACAGCCACGACCCGGCCGCCGTGTCCGGCACCAGGCCGCGATGCACGAATACCCAGCCGAACTTCGCCGATGTCCCGGCGAGCCGCAGGTCGCACTGGAGCGTGAATTCGGCGCCAAGACCCACCGCCGCGCCGTTCACCGCGGCGATCACCGGCTTCTTGATCGAAGGGAACGTCCACGGCCCCGGCGCGTCGTCGGCGTACGCGCGGCCCAGCGACTCCGCCCGGCCCATCGGCGGCGGCGAGTTGGAGAGTTGCTGCAAATCCGTGCCGGCGCTGAAGGCTCGCCCGGCGCCGGTCACAATCACCGCGCGCACCCGGTCATCGCCGTTGGCCTCCCGCGCGGCTGCTTCGATGTCGTGGAGCATCTCGTACGTGATCGCGTTCATCCGCTCGGGTCGATTGAACGTCATCACCGCCGTGCGTCCCTCGACGACGTACTCAAGATCCGCCATGGCTTCGCCTCCGTTCTCCGTTTCCCTGATGCCGATTCTAGGCGATCACCTCCTTGCGCGGGCGAGAGCAGCCGAGGCGAGCAGCGGCCTCCCCCAAGCCGCTACACTGATCGTGCCGCTGCTCCAACAATGTCCGGCTTCAAGATGCGCCGCGAGGCGTCTCGTGAGACAACCTCACCCTCCAGAGCGGCGAGGCGTGAGTATCGGTGGTAAGGCGGCGGAGGAACGGATGACGGCGATTCCATCGATACGGCCATGGCGGCGCGGCCTCACGGCCCTTGCGCTCGTCGCAGCCAGCGTCCTCGCGGCATCCTGCGGCGAAGGAGCCACCGGCGATGTCGCCACGCCGCTTGCGACGCCGCAGCCCGCGGCCATCGCGACGCCCCGCATGCTCCCCGTCACACCGGTCGTCATCGACTACACGATCGCCGACCCCGCTCTCGATGCCCTGCCTGGTGCGCGGACGATCGTCGGCGAATACGAAGGCGGCGGCTTCCAGATCGAGATTCCCGATGCATGGAACGGCGACGTCGTGTACTTCGCGCACGGCTTTCGCGGCAATCCACCGGCGCTCACGGTCGGCCCGCCGCCGATCCGCGAGCACCTGATCGCTCGCGGCTACGCCTGGGCCGCGTCGAGCTACACGCGGAACGGCTACGAGCCCGGCGTTGCCGCCCGGGACACCCTCGCGCTCCAGCGCGTCGTCGCCGATCGCATCGGCACGCCAAAGCGCCAGTATCTCTACGGCCAGTCGATGGGCGGCCACGTCACGACGCTCTCGCTCGAGCAGTACCCGGACGCATACGACGGTGCACTCACTGAGTGCGGCGTCGTCTCCGGTCACGAGATCATGGACTACTTCCTGAGCTGGGGTCTCCTCTCTTCGTTCTTCACCGGTGTCGACCTCTATGACGAGACGCGCGAAGTGAACAGCTTCGGTTCCACGATCAACGGCGAGGTCATGCCGCGCCTCGGCTCGCCCGATGCGCCGACCGACGCTGGCCGCCGCTTCATCAGCGTCATCGAACAGTTGACGGGCGGTCCCCGTCCGTACTTTCTCGAGGGACTCAACCAGAACTACGCGTTCAACTTCGTCATCCTGGTGAACGCTGTCGGCACCGCCGGCCCGGCGAACGCCGCGAGCCAAAATGTCAGCACCGTCTACGACATAGCGCCGAGCCTGGGGATCAGTAGCGAAGAGTTGAATCGAGGCGTCCCGCGGATCGTCGCGAACGCGGCCTACCGCGATCCCGATGCGTATCCAGAGTTCGCCGACATGACGGGTAGCATTGGCGCCCCGCTGATCACGCTGCACGGCACCGGCGACCTCTTCGTGCCGATCGGCCTTGAGCAGTCGTATCGCGCGTCCGTGGAGTCCGCGGGGAAGGGCGACCTGCTCGTGCAGCGCGCCGTGCGACGCCCGGGGCACTGCAATTTCTCGCCCGAGGAACGCACGCGCGCCTTCGATGACCTGTCGGCTTGGGTCGAGGGCGGCGCGAGACCTGCCGGCGACGACCTGAGCGGCGACCTGACCAACGTAGGCCGCGCCTTCACACAACCGCTGCTCGATGATGATCCCGGAACGCTGACCGGCCGCTAGGCTACGCGGCCTTCGCTTCCTGCGTTGCCACGGCCGCAACCGCCGCATCCACCGCCGCGCCGAGATCGCGCACCGGCCGCGGCGCTCGCTTCACGGCCATCGCCCGCGCGATGAACCCGGCCGCCATGCCGATGTCCGACTCAAGAATCGAGACGCCGATTTCAATCCGTCCCGATGCGAAGACGCTGTTCTTGCTGCTGACCTTCGTCCGCAAGTTCTGGAGGAGCGTCACGGCGAACTGCACGCGGTAGATGTGCCGCTGCGCCTCTCGGGCGTCCATCGTGCCGGAGGCTGCAACCAGCTCCAGCGCCTCGATCATGCGGGCTGCTTGCGCCTCAGCCTCGACGCCTGTGATGGACTGCGGCTGTTCGTCGCGTGTGGGCTCTTCGATCATCCTGGGCCTCCTTGCGCTCGGTGATGGGAGCAGAGCGCATCATCGCGGTTGCGCGCGATCCTGTTGAGCCGCGAACTCCCGCATATGCGCTGCCCGAAACCCTTACTGGATGGCTCGTGATGGGTGATTGAACGTGCCGTTGCGTTAGCTACGCCGTTGCTTTAGCTACGCCGCTGCCCTAACTGATGTAGTACTTGTAGCAGCTGCCTCCGCCGTAGCGGTTCTGTCCGCTGAGGTGCATGAGGCAGCTTGCGAGATGCTCCGGCTTTGCGACGCGGGACAGCGAGTAGTCCACGCATGCGTTCGCGTATCCGCCCACCCCCAGGATCGTCGCCACGCAGGCAGCGAGTATCGTGTCCGTTCCCGCGATCACCTGGTCGCACTCCGCCCGGCCCGCCCCAGATTGGCCGTCCATAAACCCGACGCAGGCCTTGAGCGGCGGTTGGCACGACAGCGTCGTGAATGCACCTGTATCGCTCGTGCGCCATCCCGCCACGGTCAGCGTGTTGACGCGCCAGTAGTGTGTCCCACCCTTCGCGAGTCCCTGCCACGTGAACGATCCCTGTCCGCTCCCCACCGGCCCCGCCCCCACGAACGTGCCCGGAGCGAAGCCGTTGTTCTGCATCGAGAGGTCCAGCCACTGCGGCCCGGCGCTGCTGGCGTTCCACTTGAACGTCGCCGCCACGCTCGACATCCCGGCGTCGCATGCCTGCGCCACGCCGATCGTCGAAGGCGGCGCGCCGTTGCCGCCGCAGTTCGAGACGAACGTCCCGCCCGCCGATTCCTTCCAGACGCCGCCGCTGTACAGCGTGTTGAAGCGATAGTAGAACGTCAGCCCCGAAGGCACCCCGTCGATGGCGTGCGCGGTCTGTGTCGCCGCGAGCGGCCCTACGCCCTGGAACCATCCCGGAAGGAATCCCGGCACGAGCGAGATGTCGAACCACGTCTCGATCGCGCCAGACGCAGGCTTGGGCCACGAGAGCGTGACCGTCGCGGCGCCCGGCACGGCGGCGCTGCATGCCTGCGTCACCGTCGCACCAGAGGCATCGGCCTTCGGAGGCTTGGTGATCGGCACAGCCGCCAACGCAATGAACAACGCAAGAGCAAGCCAGCGGGCCACGGACGCCTCCCGTACGGGTTATTCCCTACAGGAATAGCATCGGCAGCGTGCTCGGGAGGCTGTAGGGCGGGTCGGCTGCGCCGATACACTTGGGTATGAAGTTCGACTCTGTGCTGTCGCTCAAGATCGTGAACAACCAGCATCTGATGCGGGCGACGCATCGCGGCGAGTATCGCGATCTTCGGGGCGCGCTCGCCCTCACGTCGGACCTCTCCCACCCCCACTTCAACTGCCTCGAAGGCTTCACCACCGACAACCACCACCTGGAGTCGCTGCTCGATGTCGGCTTCTCGCTGCTCCGTGCCTTTGACCGCCCGTCCGCCGTGCGCCTGACGCCGCTCGACCGCCCCGCCGTGATCGCTGAGCGCCTGGCCCGCCGCGGTCTCGTCGAGTCCGAGCGCGACGTGGCGATGGTGCTCGCCAGCGATCCCCCGCCGCTACCCGAGAACGAAGACATCCGCATCGTGCGATGCGAACCCGAAACCGCTGCATCGTGGGCCGCTGTGCATGTGCAGGCCACCGGACTACCGACATACGTGAAGCCGCTGCTCGTCGGCGCGGCGCTCGCCAACGTCCTTGATCCGATGCACGCGTTCTACGTTGCCGAGTCCGATGGCCAGTCCGTCGGTACGGCGCTGATGGTGCGGGACGGGGACACCGCCGGCCTCTACTCCCTCGCGACGCTCAAGTCGTATCGCCGCCGCGGCGTCGCACGTGCGCTCACCCTGCGCGCCATCGCCGATGCGCGCACAGCCGGCGCCACCTGCATCTCCCTCGAGACCAGCACCTCAAACGAAGCCGCCCTCGCCCTCTACGACGCCCTCGGCTTCGTTCCTGCCCACGAGACCACGCTCTGGCTCGAGCGCGGCGCGTAAGGCTATCGCGCCGGTTCGGCGCCTGGCTCATCCAGCGTTATCTCGAAGCGCGTGAGATACCGATCGGCCATGAAGCTCAGGTCGATGACTGCACGACTCTTGTCGTCAAAAAGCAGTCGGAGGTATCGCCGGCCGTCAAGTTCCGAACGGAACTCGCGGCGCTCGTTTTTCGCGATCGATTGCCTCTCCGCACCGTCGAGCGAACCCGTCACCGTAGCGGTCGTCGTTGCGTTAGTGATCGCAATGATCTCGCTCTCAGCCGGATTCGCGCGTACGTAGGCGACGCCAGCCCAGCCCAACACCGTGAGCAACCCGGTGGCTACGATCGCGGCGCGAGTCAGCCAGATTGGCCACCTGTCAACCCACCTCAGAACCCTCACGGCGACCTCTCTCCATCTTCGCGAATGACGATGTCAAGATCCTCACCGATGATCGCGCCCACGGTCATGCGATGCTCCAGGTCCCGCCCCCACCGCACCTCGGCGTCGTCCAGGATGCCGTTGAACCAACCGGGACCTCCCCATCCGGTGAGATGATCTGTTAGCCCAGGCGGTATGGTGCGCGACGAGCTATAGGGTTCGCGGATTTCGATCGGCCACGGTGTCTGATTTTCCACGGTCAACACGGCGTCCGCCCCACCGAGTGCGGAAAAGCCGGCACAGGCGCTGAACATCCCGAGGGTGCTGAGGATCAGGACGAGCGACAAGACCCGGCGTTCGTGTTTGCCGAAGAGCCGCGCCAGAAACGGCGTGCTGACCACGCCAAGTGCCGCCATCCCGGCGACAACCGCCACGACGAAAAGGGGCTGCATCGCGGTCATCTTGCGTTAGTCCGCCCCCTGATTCAACTCCACGCGCGCATACTCAAGGATTCGTGTGGATTCAACGAAGATCAGATTCAAATCACCTCCCGGATCCAGCCAAAAAGAGGCGGCCTCGATACCCCTTCTGTGGTA
>JANPBN010000312.1:0-4368 GCA_031430415.1 Dehalococcoidia bacterium | reverse complement strand
TGAGAACGGGCGGTGGGAGGCCAGAAGTCGGAGGCCGGGGGTCGCAAACCTCAAACGTCAAACCCGATACCATCAACCATGCCCCAGCAGCCGCGTGTGTACTCGACTCCGGCCATCGTACTGCGCCAGCGGAAGCTGGGTGACGCCGACAAGATCCTGACGCTGTACAGCGCCGTGCACGGGAAGGTCGACGCCGTCGCGAAGGGCGTGCGCAAGACAAAGAGCCGCTTCGCCGGTCACGTCGAGCCGCTGACGCAGGCGACGTTCCTGCTGGCTCGCGGCAAGTCGATGGATGTCGTGACGCAGGTCGAGACAGTCGAGTCGTTCCAGGAACTCCGCGACGACCTCGACCGGCTGAGCCGCGCACTGTACTGTGCCGAACTGCTCGACCGTTTCACCGAACTTCATGCCGAGAACTTCAGCCTGTACCGGCTGCTGCTCGACACGCTCCGCCGCCTCGTGAACCAGGACGACATCGACACGCCTGTCCGCTACTACGAGACGGCGCTGCTCGACGCGATGGGGTACCGGCCGGAGCTCGACGAGTGCGTGACCTGCCGCACGAAGCTGAAGGCCGAACTGAACTTCTGGAGCGCTGGTGCGGGCGGCGCAGTTTGCCCAAACTGCCGGCGCGATGAGGCGGCTGTGCGACCGATCACGGTGAACGCCATCAAGCTGATGCGCCTCATGCTCCACGGCCGCTTCGCGGACGTCGCCGCCGTGAGCATCGATGCCACGCTTGCGATTGAACTCGAACGCGCGCTCGGCGAGTACGTGCGGTGGGTACTGGAGCGCGATCTCCGCACGGCGGCGTTCATCGACACAGTGCGACGCAAGCGGCCGCGCGCAGCGGCGGCGGACGATGCCGGAATCGAGCGGGTGGCCGCTACACTGGACGCGAGCGAGACCCACATTCACGGAGGCTGAACCGCGCATGCCCGTCTATGAGTACTTCTGCAAGAACTGCGACGGCGTGTTCGAGTCGATCCGGCCGATTCGGGAGGCGTCCGAGTCCGCGCCATGCCCGGTCTGCGCGAAGAAGACGGCACGCATGATGCCGTCATCGTTCTCGGCGTTCACGATGCGGGAGGGGTATCCGCGCTCGATCCCCGACCGCGGCACCTACTACCACCTGGGCAAGGAAGTGAAGCGCCCGATCACTGGCGGCGCGCGCATGAACGAGCACCCGGAGATCAACAAGCCGCGCCCGAAGCCGCGGAAGTCCAAGGGCGAAGCGGCCGTAGCGGAAGACAAGAAGGCAGCGACGACGAAAGACAAGGCCCGCCAGCGCAAGGACGGCGTGCCCCAAATGATCGAAACGCGCCCTGTCGGCGATGACTAGTCGATGGTGCAGTCGTCGGCGCGCAGGTCCGGACGGAGCGCGCTGAAGATCGGGAACCGCAGGTGGCCGTCGGGCGCCCACTCGCTGAAGCGGACGTGGCAGACGAGTTCGGGCTTCGTCCAGTACACGAGGCGGTGCACCGGAGGCGGATCAACGAATGGCGATCCGGCGCCGTGCAACGGTTCGAGCAGGTCGACGAGCTGGCGCGCCTCGCTGTCGGTCAGCCCGCCACTCACTGAGCCGACGTACTCGAGGTCCCCGGACGGTCCGTAGCCGCCGAGCAGCACCTGGCTGAACGGCTCGCCGCGGCGGTACGCACCGCCGAACGTGTAGCCGCCGACCACGAAGTCCCCACTCCGTAGCGCGCGAATCTCGAGCCAACTCTTCGAGCGTTCGCCCGGCAGGTATGGGCCCGCCTTTTGCTTCGCGACGATACCTTCGAGGCGACGTTCGAGGACGGCGTCGTAGAACGCGACGCCCTCGTCGTTAACGAAGTCGACGGCGGCAAACTCGGCCGTCGGGCGGATCGCGTTGTGCAGCATGTTCTTGCGCTGCCAGAGCGGCAGTGAGGTGGTGCTACGGCCGTCGAGCCAAAGCAGATCGAACGCCTGATAGCTGAGTTGCCCCGCGATGTTCTTCGGCTTGAGCAGTTCTGGCGGCGGTGCGGCGGGGTCGATACCGGCGATGGCGTGCAGGCGCGGGCGTAGCGCCTCGAACGCCGGGTGCCCCTCGGAGTCGATCACGACGATCTCGCCGTCGAGAATCGCTTCGTGGGCGTCGATCAATCCGGGAATGAGATAGAGCTCCGGAAAGAACGGCGCGAGATCGAGGCCGTTGCGGCCAAGAATCCGGACGTGCCCGTCACGGACGTGCGCCATCGTCCTCGCCCCGCCCCACATCAGTTCGAAGATGTGGTCGGGCGAGTCAAACGGTTCGGATCCGGCAGACGCAAGCATCGGCTCGATGCGTGAGGGCATCGCAGCTGTACGGGTGCGGCTGGTGATCGAAGTCGGTTCGTCCACGGACGAAGAGGTCATCCGGCCTTCCTGCGCCGTGCGGGTTTCTGCGGCGCATCCTCGCGCTCATCTTCTGCGGCCGAAGGTTCCGCGGCTCGGCCCTTGCGAGCTGCCTCGACGCTGGCTCGCAGCGCCTCCATCAGATCCGTAACCTTGCCGGCGACCGGCGCCGGACGCGTGATCTCTTGTCCCTGCGACTTCTGCTCGATCAGTTCGAGCAGAGCCTCGCGATAGTTGTCGTCGTATTTCTCCGGCTCGAAGTCGCCCGTGAGCATATCGACGAGCGATTTCGCCATCTTCATCTCGTTTTCGGTCAGCGTCAGTTCCGGTACCTCGATGTCCTCCGTGCCCCGAATCTCGTCGGCGTAGAACATCGTCTCCATCGCGATGGTGTTCTGGTAGACGCGCAGCGTACACAGCTGCTCCTTCTGGCGCAGCGTCACCTTGGCAAGCGCGACGAGCTTCGAGTCGGTGAGGACTGCCTTGAGCAGAGCGAAGGGCTTGGCGCCGATCTTGTCCGGTTCGAGATAGTAGGTCTTCTGGTAGTAGATCGGATCGATCTGTTCCGCGGGGACAAAATCCGTGATCTCGATGGCGTGGGTCGAGTTCACGGGCACCTTGTCGAAGTCATCGTTGTCGAGCGTGACGTATTGGCCGGGCGTGATCTCGTAGCCCTTGATGATGTCGCTCATCTCAAGCACGTCGCCGTCCTCGGAGCAGATGCGTTGCTGGCGGACGCGTGCGTTGTCGGTCTTATGCAGCATGTTGAACGAGATGTCCTTCTCGTCCGTCGCGGTGAACAGCTTGATAGGGATCGTGACGAGCCCGAAACTGACCGCGCCCTTCCAGAGTGCTCGTGGCATGGCTTCGCTCCCTACTCGTCCCGCCCGGACGCCTCTCCAGCGTCGTACCATCGGACGGCGGTGTCGATCCGCATATACCTTAGCAGGCTTCGGCAATGGGTCTCACTCCCGGCGAAGCGGGTGGCGTGCAAAACTAGGCGGTCGGGTCCACGCTCGCGTCAGTGCCCGCCGTACCCGCCGGACGCGCCGGCGGGGTGTAGGTGGCGGTGCTGGCGCGCTTGACGCGCGCGGCCGGCGACGAACCGCTTGCCGCTGGTGTCGACGGCGGATCTGATGCGGCTTCGGCACGGGAGCGGCGTTCCGGGGTCAACGTCCGCTCGGCGCCGCAGTACGGGCAGACGACCCACCCGAAGGCCAGTGCGCGCTCACACGCCTCGCACGGCGTCCTGAGCGCGACGCGGCAGTACGGGCACGAGAGGAAGTCCTCGCTAACCCGGCGGCGACATGACGGACACGACGACTGATCTTGAATCTCGTGGAGCAGCGCCTCAGCCTCCAGCTCGCGGTCGTAGAGATCGGCGATCGTGTCGTTCGGGCGCAGTATCAGGTAGATGACGAGGCCGGGAAGGTTGAAGAGCGCCACGAGCAGAACCGAGAAGCCGTGCGTGAACGAATCGCGGGTGCGCGACGTGACGTCGCGATACGTCCAGACGAGCGCAGCGATCCACATGATGCCGAGATAGGCGCCACCGAGGACCACCGCGAGCCATGCCGCGTTCTGCCAAACGCCGTCGTCCCAGATCGCGAGCATACGGGCGCGTCTCCTCGTTGCCATACGAGCGCGTGCGGGAGCGCCGTAGCGGCGATTATATCACGCGCACGCATGGTGGTTGCCACGCGGCGCTAGACATCGCGGCCCCGCCGCTCGCCTGTCTGCGCCGAATCGCGACCGCTACCCTGTCGGTGCAATGACCACGATCGAGCACCTCCTCGAAGACCTGAACGCGCCGCAACGCGACGCGGTAACGACGACCGTCGGCCCGCTCCTCATCCTGGCCGGCCCCGGCTCCGGTAAGACGCGCGTGATCACCCACCGAATCGCCTACCTCGTCGAGGTGCGGCACGTACCGCCGTGGCGCATCGCCGCCGTCACCTTCACCAATAAAGCGGCGCGCGAGATGCGAAGCCGCGTCGTCGCGCACCTCGG
>JANPBN010000311.1:0-3861 GCA_031430415.1 Dehalococcoidia bacterium | reverse complement strand
CCTCCGACCTCTCATCGCCCAGCTCGATGCTGCGTACGGGATCCCGGAGTGGCGGCCACACCACGATGCGATCTCCGAGCTGGTGCTGACGATCCTCTCGCAGAACACGTCCGATGGCAACTCCGGGCGCGCATTCTCGCGTCTGCTGCAGGCGTTCGATGGCTGGGACGCCGTGGCCGATGCGCCGCTGGCGGCCCTGATCGACGCGATCGCTCCGGGTGGGCTGGCACCGACGAAGGGGCCGCGGATCCAAGCGGCGCTGCGCGACATTCGCGAGCGGACGGGCGGCTACGACCTCGCGTTCCTCGCGACGATGCCGCTCGACGAGGCGCGGGCGTGGCTGACGGCACTGCATGGCGTCGGGCCGAAGACGGCGTCGTGCGTGCTGATGTTTGCGCTCGGGCGCGCGGCGATGCCCGTCGACACGCACGTCTTCCGCGTCGCGATGCGTCTCGGCCTCATCCCGGAGCGCACTGTGAAGGCCGCCATGACGCCGGAGAAGGCGCACGCGCTCCTCGAGGCCATGGTGCCGGCGAAGGACTTCTACGCCTTCCACATCGGCCTGATCAAGCACGGCCGCCGCACGTGCACCGCCCAGCGCCCGAGGTGCGGGAAGTGCGTAGTGCGGGGCGTGTGCCCGCAAGTGGGGGTGGCGGACGAGGTCGGTAGCGACGGTTAACCTTCCGCCGCGACGAAACGTTCTCCTGATATGCGCAAGATACTGGTCTCTGGCATCGCATTCGTCCTCGTCGCGATCGGCGCCCCCGCTGCTGCGGCACAGCAAGCCACGCCCACGGCCGGTTGGCGCGAGGTGTACAACCGGCCCACGCCGGACATCACGGACATCGACATGTTCGATGGGCAGCGCGGGCTAGCGTTGGGCCTACAAGCGATCCTACGGACCGAAGATGGCGGGTTTACCTGGACGGAGCCGGAGATCCAGGACTCATGGACGTTCGGCGACATCGGCTGGATCGATGCGGACAGTGCGTGGGTCGCGGCAGCCACTGGTACGATCCTACGAACGGACGACGGCGCGCGCACGTGGGCGCGTCAGACCTCCGGCACGCAGGTGCACCTTCAGCACATCGCCGTCGTCAGTGACGCGGAGGCATGGATCACCGGCAACGGGTGGGGGTTCAGCGACGTCGGCCCGAGCGAGACGCCACCAAGCGTGTTGCTCCACACGATGGACGGCGGCGCAACGTGGAACGCTGGTCCGCGATTCAGTGACTTCGCAGCGTTCGGGCCGCTTTCGTTCGTTGGACGCCAAGGGTGGGTCGCCGCCTCCCGGTGCGCCCCGGGCACGCCGTGGCAATCATGCGACAAGATCGGGGGCGCGGGGCTGCTCCACACGGCCGATGGCGGTCAGAACTGGAACATACAAAGCGCGCACACGGGATTCGACATGTCGACACTTCAGTTCGTCGATTCGGAGGTTGGATTCGCGACGGGACCGTGGGAGACGCCGAGAGGACAGACGGAACGATCGCTCTTCAAGACGGTCGATGCGGGCCGAACCTGGGAACGCGTCGTGCAGTCGCCGAACGGTTCTACCAACGTGCTTTTCACCGACCGTGAACACGGGTGGGTTTCCGCGGTGGACGAGACCGTCGAGACGCTCGATGGCGGCGCGACCTGGAACCGGCTGCCCGGTGTTCCGCAACTAGGCGCATTCGACGCTGCGGGCGGGAAACTCGTGTTTGCGTCCTATGCGGGACCGGTCCTCGGCGTCTACGAAGGGGGAGGCGTCGTAGCGGCGCAGACGCCGCTCCAGCGGCCAATACACACGGCGCAATTCCAATCCGACAGCGTCGGGTATACCGGCAACGGCTTGAAGACAACCGACGGTGGCCGTTCATGGTCGCCGCTCCGCACGCCGGTTCGGCTCGAAGGATTCGTTTCGGCCGGAGAGGCAGTAATTTGGGCCACGGACCCAAGCTGTTACCCAACGTGTGACCCGCCTCTGTATCGCAGCCTTGATGGCGGGTTAACGTGGGAGCCGATCGGGGCACCCTTCCCGTACGTCGTTGAGCTCGATGTCCTTAGCGCCCAGCGCGCGTGGGTCACATCGGAGGGTGGGTTGTGGCGCACCAACGACGGCGGCTACTCGTGGCAGCCGGTCGAGCCAGGTCCGCCGTTCATGGCCGATTATCATTTCGTGGATGCGCAGTTTGGCTGGCGGCAGACGTACACCTGTGACCTGGAAGCATGCCTCCGCGTCACGCACGACGGCGGCGCGTCGTGGCAGGAGTTCGCACTGCCGTCCGGAGCGTACGTCTACCAGTTTGTTAGCGCGACCACGGGCTTCGCGGTCCGGAGCGTTGTCTCCGGCGACACGGGAATCTGCTGCGACGTCACTCTCCTGCGGACAACCAACGGCGGGCGCACGTGGAGCGAAACCCCTAGCATGCGGAGCCTGATGTCGGTGTACTTCTCTTCGCCGACGCGAGGATGGGCACTAAGCGCCAGCGAGGACGGATCGGCCAACGAGATCATCGGCACCCACGACGGAGGCCAGACGTGGCGCGTTGAGGCCACCGGCGCGCCGTACGGCAGCTTCGTCGCTGCCGGGAGATCGGTCTGGCTGGTTTCATTCTCCGGCGGAGTCATCGCGGAGGGCCGTGCCATTCTGTGGCGAGGAAACGTCGAGGGCAGCATCACCGCGCCCGACACGGGCACAGGATCAGCGCGCACGCATCGCAGCCGGGACACATTGGCGCTGGCCGCACTAACGCTCGGACTCACTGCCCTCGCGGGTTCGGCCTGCCTCGCCCGCCGCCGGCGCTAACTCCGGCCAAGTTGGTGAGATCGAAGGAGTGGGTGTGCACACGTTGGATGGCGGCGTGACGTGTGGAGTACCTGGAACTGCCGGTGCCCCCCGGGAAGATCGTGCAGCCTCGGTTACCCATACGTCACATCGCCGCGGATGTCGCGCCCCGCTTCGACATCGCGCACGAAATCAAGCACGCTCGCGAGAAAGTGCTGCGGCGTATAGTTCGGCGTGTCGTGCGCCGCACGACGCACCGTCGCGAACCGGCAGTTCGGGATGATCCGCCCGTCGCGCTGGGCCAGCGGATAGAACATATCCCACTCGCCGCACGAGACGAGCGTCGGCGCCGTGATCAGCGGTGTGCGCGACGTCAGATCCGGCCGCGTCCGCAGCGCAACGGCCGCCGCGATGTATCCAGCGTCGGTCATGTCGCGGATCTTCCACGCGTTGCGTTCGTCCTGCTCCTCCAGCGAGAAGGAGCTGTGCGTGGCGTACGGATCGCGCTCGTGCCGGTAGCGGTTCTCCCGCTCGACAATGCCCTTCACGCCGTGCTCGCGGACGATCTTCTCCATGCGCTCAAACGCCGTGACGATGTCTCGCTCGGTCTGCGCCGTTGCGGGGTCGCCCTGGTTGCCCGCCGTCGTGTCGCAGAGCACGAGCGCTTTCACGTACTCCGGATAGTCGCACGCGAACTGCGCGCTCACCATGCCGCCCATCGACACGCCGCCGATGTACGCGCGCTCGATGCCGAAGTGATCGAGCAGTCCACGCAGGTCGGCGGCGTACTGCGGCATGCTGAACGTCGCTGCGTCGGGACACTCCGTCTTGTCATGGCCGCGGATGTCGTATTCCAGCACCGCGATCCTCATCTCCGCGAGCGCCGCAATGAGATCGGCAAAGATCGGCGCCGCTCCTGCCGTTGCGCTGGCGAATCCGTGCGAGTACGCGAACACCTGCCCATCCGCCGGTACGCGAAACGAGTCGCGGTACCACATGTCGATGCCGTTGATGTGGACGACTGCCATGCCGTCAGCTCTCGCGTCCGCCGGTCGTCCGGCCAGGGGATTCGCCACTCGCCTTCGCCGGTG
>JANPBN010000310.1:0-1864 GCA_031430415.1 Dehalococcoidia bacterium | reverse complement strand
CGAGGAGCAGCTGCAGGCGATGATCCCGCAGGGGCACCGCGACTACGTCGAGGCGGTGCTCGGCCGCTACGGCGTGCCCCAACTCGCCGCCGATGCTGAGAGTCCCATGTCGCTCCTCGGCTGGGTGCCCGGCAAGGCGCGGAACAGCGTCGATGTCGCGCTCGAGCATCCGATCCGCCTGCTCGTGAATGCGCTTGGCCCGCCGCCGCCGGATGTCACCGAGAAGGCGCACGCACACGGCGTCCTCGTCGCGGCACTCGTCGGCAGCGCCGCCCAGGCGCGCAAGCAGCGCGAAGCCGGCGTCGACATCATCGTCGCCTCTGGCACCGAGGCTGGCGGCCACACCGGCGACATCGCGACGATGGTGCTCGTGCCCGAGGTCGTGGCGGCGGTCGGGGGCGCGCCCGTGCTCGCGGCCGGCGGCATCGGCAGCGGCAAGCAGGCGGCTGCGGCGCTCGCGCTCGGCGCCGATGGCATCTGGACCGGATCGATTTGGCTGACGGTGAAGGAGAGCGACAGCAGCGAGGCGTTGATCAACAAGATGCTGCGCGCCACGTCGTCCGACACGGTGCGCTCGCGGTCGATGACCGGGAAGCCCGCCCGCCAGCTTCGCACGCCGTGGACCGAGGCCTGGGACGGCGCAGACTCCCCCGGCACATTGCCCATGCCGCTCCAGTTCATGCTCACGGCCGATGCCCAGGCCCGCATGCATCGCGCCGCTCTCGCCACGCCCGAGGCGCCCGCGGCCGAGCTCGTGACGACGCCCGTGGGCCAGATCGTCGGCAGCATGAACAGCGTCCGCTCGGCCCGCGATGTCATCTTCGACATCGTCACCGAGTTCACGGAGACCGCCGCGCGGCTATCCGCGTTGGGAAGTGGATGAGTCTGCATAGCCGCAGTTCGTTTGCGCGTGGGCGGCGCGATCTTCCCGAAGGTCTGGCTTCGCTGAACCCTCTCCGTAAACGGAGAGGGTGGCCGCAGGCCGGGTGAGGTGGCGTCGAGGCTTGTCGCAGATGCAGCTCTGCTGTACCTCGACCGTGCCGCTCCTCTGCGCGCGCCAGGTGCGATGGAGCGCCAACGTCGCTTGACACGGCTTATAGAATCGAAGCGTGACCTATGAGCACCTTGTCGGCTGTGCCCGGCGTCACCGGCGGCGCCAACAATGTGATGGTCCGCTCGCGGAGGCGCAGCGGAGGCCTCCTGCGTCCGCTCCCGTCGCCGACACGGTAGTGATCGAGCCCGCGCGGTCATCCGTGGGAGCTTGCCGCAATGGTGGCGATCGTCTCGCAGGTCGCGTGGCTGCCAATCTCAGCTTCGCTCCTCACCTCAGGGGATTGCAGCCGCGAGTGTGACAGCCAGTTAGTTGTCGCGGCCTTTGGTCAAGCCGTTCTGATGCCGGCGTCCATCGTCGCCATGTTCACGTGGCTCCTCCCGACGGTCTGGAGTCGGTGCGAGTTCCTCCGATTCACGAACCGCACGACTTGGCCCCAATCGGTGGGCGTGGCTTTCCGGATGATCCAGAGGTCGGGTGTCTTGTGGGTCTCATCCTTCGTACTGCTTTGGGTCGGCTTCTTCGTCGATCCGATATGGGAGATGCCGACAACAGTGGTGCTGGGACTCGCCGTGGGGTTGTTTGGCTCACCGCTGTTGATCTATCTCAGTTCCTTAGCCTTCGCGATCGCGGCCACGTCGGCAATCGGGCGGAGACCAAAGCCATAACGCGGGATCGGTGGCGATCCATGAACCCACGTGGGTTATCTGTGCGATCCGCGTTTCGACAACCCGTGTGTCGAAGCTCGCCTCGACCGTGCCGCTCCTCTGCCGCCTCGGCAGCGGCTATGATCCCTCCAACCTCCAACCTCCA
>JANPBN010000309.1:0-1817 GCA_031430415.1 Dehalococcoidia bacterium | reverse complement strand
CTGCGGTCAACGCCAGCGCCGCGGCCGCGTACCTGGCACCGAACTCCCGCTCCTGCGCCGTTCGATTTCCGGTGCGCGGGATCGTGATCACCCGTCTCGACGAAGAAGATGGCCGTCATCGCCGGACCGGCAGGGGCCCGGGCCGAAGCTCACCGCCAAAACAGCGCCGGTCGGCGTGAGCGTGTAGTCCATTTGTACCTCCCGCGCTGAGTTTCGCGCGGCGATGATGCGCAGATGCAGCACGACGAATTGTGGCGACTCGATGCGACGGCGCAGGCGGCCCTTGTGCGAGCCGGCTCTGTGCATCCCCGCGAACTGGTGGCGGCGGCGCTCGATCGCATCGCGCGACTCAACCCGCAGATCAATGCGGTGATCGCGTCGCTCGCGGATCGTGCGGCGGCGGCCGCCGAGGCTCCGGCGGGTGACGATGCGCTGTTCGCGGGTGTGCCGATGCTGATCAAAGATGCATCGCTCCATGTCGAGGGCACGCCGTACAGCCTCGGCGTCGGTGCGCTGCGCGATGCGGGCTACCGATCGACGCGGACGACGGAGCTGGCGCGCCGATTCGAGCGGGCGGGGTTCATCTTCCTTGGCAAGACGAACGTGCCGGAGATGTCATCTGGCATCACGACGGAGCCGACGGCGTTCGGTCCGGCGCGCAACCCGTGGGCCCTCGATCGGAGCACGAGTGGATCAAGTGGCGGGTCGGCGGCCGCGGTCGCAGCCGGCATGACGTCGATCGCGCACGGGGCAGACGCGACGGGGTCGCTCCGCTATCCGGCCGCTGCCTGCGGTGTCGTGACGCTCAAGCCGACGCGTGGGCTTGTGCCGTCGTCGACGCCGACGGGGGAAGCCGACGACCTCGACGTCTGGTCGGAGTTCGTGCTGACGCGCTCGGTGCGCGACATCGCTGGCGTGCTCGACGCTGTTGGCGACACGCGAGGCGATGCATCGTACGCGGCGACACTGATGGAACCACAACCCGCGCTCCGCATCGGCGTCGTGACGCGCGATGTGCTGGCCGGCATCCCGGTCGATGGAGAGTGCGCCGATGCCGTCGTTCGCACGGGGACGCTGCTCGCCGCGTTGGGGCACGTCGTAGAGGAAACGCACCCGTCGGCGCTCGAAGGCTCGGCGATACGGATCGGGCGCGCGATCGTCATGCTGGGGCCGGGCATGCGCGCGGAGCAGCTGGCATGGATTGAGGAGCGCATCGGGCGGCCGTTGCGATCGGGCGACGTCGCGGACGAGTACTTGGTGGCGCGGGATGCGCCGGTCAGCACGCCCTCAGAGGTTGCGGAGGCTCACCGCCTGATCCGAAGCGAGATCGACCCGCTGCTCGCCTGGTGGCGCGACGGATGGGACATCCTCGTCACGCCGACGCTCCGGCAGCCGGCTTGGCCGCTGGGACGGAGCGGCGGCGCACTCGACGCCGGCGTGTTCCCGGTGCCGTTCAGCATCACCGGCCAGCCGGCGATGTCACTGCCGCTGTTCACATCGCGCGAAGGCCTGCCGATCGGCATCCAGATCATCGGCGCGCCGGGCAGGGACGGCCTGCTGCTGCGCCTCGCCGCTCAGCTCGAGCAGGCAGCGCGCTGGCGGGATCGCTGGCCGGCGATCGCGACATCATCCTGAGCGCATGACGCGCCGTCGTTTTCGGCTATGCCGTGATCTGTGCCGTGCAGAACGCGCAGCGCCTGGCGCCGATCGCGATCTCGCTCAGGCACTCTGGGCACTTCTTGGTCGTCGGATCCGTCGGCGGCTCGCTGCGCGCTCGCTGTACGAGCATGTTCATGGGCTTCACGACGAAGAAGAAG
>JANPBN010000308.1:0-2227 GCA_031430415.1 Dehalococcoidia bacterium | reverse complement strand
ACACCACGAGCGATGTTCCGTTCATGGGCCAGCACTTCATCAACCGCGAGTACCTGCTCGATGGCAAGTTCGACCCGTCCAAGCCCGAAGGCCTTCTCTTCAGCAAGGTCGATGGTGGCCCCGAGAAGCTCGTCGGCGTCTGGTTCCTCCAGATCCCCGGCATCGGCGATGTCACGTCCGGTGTGGAGCCCGTCGGGTTCGCCGGCAACCTCGACCTCTGGCACGCCCACATCGGCCTCTGCCTCGTCGGCACCTCCGGCGCCAGCGAGGGCGAGACACAGGAGGGATGCGAGGCCAAGGGCGGCGACTTCACCGCCGACCTCCGCTGGATGATGCACGTATGGGTCGCGCCCGAAGCCACCGAGAACCAGGACGGCTTCTTCGCCTACCTCAACAACGACCTCTACGAAAAGCAGGTCGCTGCCAAGAGCACCGCCGAAGCCCCATCCGGCACGCTCCCGTAGCCGCGCCGCCAACTCCCCCACACACAAGAAGGCCGCGCAACCTGCGCGGCCTTCTCGGCGTTAGCCTCGGAGAGGGTGGCCGTAGGCGGGCGCTGCCCCCGCGAAGCGTGCGGGCGCTGCCCCCGCGAAGCGTGCGGGCGCTGCCCTGCTGCACAGCACGGGGTGAGGTCCCCCGCACACGCCTCAGCCGCCGCCGGGAGTGCCGTCGTCATCCGCCGGGTCGTCATCGTCACCACCGCCGTGACCGCGGTCGTCGGCATCGTCGCGCGTCGGCTCAGTCCCGGGCGTCTCCGTGACATCTTCGTCAGCGTCGTCGCACGGGCTGCCCGGGCCGCTGTTATCGCAGCCGTCTCCCTCGTCCTCCGTCGGCTCTGCGTCCGGGGTCTCCGATGCGTCATCGCCGTCGCACGGGCTGCCCGGGCCGCTGTTGTCGCAGCCATCGTCCTCACCCTGATGGCCGTCGTCCGCCGTCGCCGTCGCTGCTCCCGGCGCCGCCTCAGTGGCCGAAACTCCCGGCGTCGGCGTCACGGTCACATCAGCGTCGTCTTCGATGTGCACGCGCGTCGCGACGACGGAGTTGTCCGCCTGCAGCGTGCCCTTCACCTCGACGACATCGCCCGGCGCCAGGTCGCCAAGCAGGATGTCATCGCCGCCCCGGCTCAGCTCTGTGTTCCCGTTGACGACCACCATGCGGACATCACCGTTCGCGTCGATCTGTAGCGTCGTGCCGCCGATGCTCACAATCGCGCCGGCGAACTCGACGCGGATCACCGAAGACACCCCGAAGAAGCTGCGTACCGGCTCCGGCGCATTGCCCGTCGCCGCTGCTGCGCCCATCCCCAGTCCGCCGACGATCACCGCCGCCATTCCGGCCGCAGCGAATCGTGCCGCCGGAGGCCGCATCTTGAACCAACTGAGCCAGCCCATCGCCACGCCGCCACGGTTGCTCCCCAATGTGGCGCCGTCCGCCTCGACCACGCCCAGCATCTGCCGCATTGCGGCTGCCCGCGCCGCCGACGCGGGTACCGGCGCCTGCGTCTGGAGCAGCGCCTGTGCGCCCTGCAGCGCCGCCCGCAGCTCGCTGGCGTGGGAAGGGAACGCCGCTGCGATCTCGTCGATCGTCGCTCCGCCAAGCATCCGCGCGATGCACTCGTCAAGGATCTCTGGAAACTGCCGCTTGTCCATCGTCTACGCCCGGGCTGTTACGCCCGCTCCTTCGACTTCTCGATCCCTAACGCCCGCTGCATCGCCTGAAGTGCTCGTACCTGCATCATCTTCACCGCGCCATCCGTCTTCGAGAGTATTGCCGCGACTTCCGCCACGCTGCGCCCCTCAACCAGCCGCAACATCAGCACGTCGCGATGCTCCGGCTTCAGCTTCCCCAGCGCCCCGGCGATATCGAGCCGCTCGTCCGCTGGGCCGATCTCGTCCCGCGCTGCCAGCACACTGGCTGTCGCCGGCTCATCGATCGGCGTCGTCCGGGTCCGCGACCGCCGGCCGATCAGATCCGCTGTCTCGTGGTGCGCGATGCGGAAGAGCCAGGCGGCGATTGGCGATCCCCGGAACTCGTACCGCGCAATCCCCCGTGCCGCCGATGCGAACGTCGCCGAAGCGATGTCGTCGGCGTCCGATGCGTTGCCCGTCCGCACGTACGCATAGCGGTGCACGCGCTCGTACTGCGCATCGAACAGCTGGCGCCACGCGTCCGGCTCGCGGGCGACCAATGCCACCACGAGATCCTCCTCGCGTTCGTACCCGGGATC
>JANPBN010000307.1:0-2869 GCA_031430415.1 Dehalococcoidia bacterium | reverse complement strand
GCCGGCGTTCTTTAGGTACGGACCGAAGTCGCCTCCCGCGTTGGCGTCGCCCCAGCCGCCGGTCTTCGGCGACTTCGCGACCGCCTGGTAGCGGATGCCGAAGAAGGGCGTGCCGGTCAGCAGGCCCGGGAACAGTCCCAGGACGTTCTCCGGTCCCAGCGGATCGGCTCCTGCGGGAATGCGGTCGAACATCAGCCGCGAGCCGATGCCGTAGCCGCCGAGGTACTTGCGATACATCTCTTCCGGGATCTGCTCAGGTTCGACCGTCCCTGAGTTCAGGCGGACGTTGAGCATCTTGCCGTTCAGCGCTCCGTTGAGCATGACGAAAAGCTCCTTCCCAAGGGGCTGTGACAACCGCGATCAGCGGATGTGTACGAGACTGGTGCGAACCGATCCGGAACCCGGCTCGGCGAGCGATCCCGATTATACGCAGTACGCTTCTTAAAGTCGTCATGTCTGCGGGGGCATATCGAGGCAATCGGTCTCGTTCCCGACGCGGCCGGCACGCTGCACCTCACCGCGGAGCGCGCAGCGCCACGCGAAGAATCGCGTTCCCGTGCTCCCACGTGTGCTGAAACGTCTTCGTCGCCACCCAGCTCGCCGGGTGCGGGCTGCGCTCCGGTCGCGCGGCGAACAGCATGCACACCGGCTCGTTGAACCGCTCCATCGTCATCGAACGGATCGCGGCGACCTGCCGCCGGCGCGCCGCACGGAGCCGCGTGACGAGCGTCGCCACGTCCAGCGCGGCGGCGGCGAGCGTCTCACGCGTGAACCAGTCCTCGGCCCCCGAAGGCGCCGCCGCGCTACCGTCGCCTCCCGCAGCCAGCGCATCGAGAACCGGCGCCGCCAGCATCTCCTCGTACACCGCCATGTGCGCCAGGTTCATCGCGACGGTCCATGCGTCATCGGGCCAGCCGGGCGGAAGCGCGTGCGTGTAACGCTCGGGGACGACGGCCACGAACGCGGCGACGGTCTCGAACGAGCCCTCAAGCCGGGCGATCGTATCGGTGATGGTGAAGGAAAACGGCGCTGCCACTGAACCTCCTGCTGCTGCTGGTTCGTCATTCTGCCAAATACGTGCGTGCCACCACTCCACGTCGTATGCTCGCGATAGAGCCGCCACTCTGTGGCGGCGGTGCGGAGGGAGATGCGCCGTGATCTACATCATCTTTATGTTGTTCCTGCTCGCCTTCACGGTCGGCGGCATCCTCATCGGCCCGGCCGCTCTCAACGTCATCTTCGTCGATGCCGACTCGATGCGGAACTCGGTCGCGGCCGAACGCGCGCGCCACACGCGCAATCTCATCCTCCGATCCGTGTTCATCGGTGTATTCGTAGTATTCGGCGGCGTGAGCACGCTTATCCGCTCGGTGCAAGTCGTCGAAGCGGGGGAGGTCGGCCTCGTGCTGAGCTTCGGTGACATTACCGGCCAGCGCGATGCGGGCCTTTCCCTCATCTTTCCGTGGCAAGACTTCAAGACCGCCGACATCCGCATCCAAAAGGTGCGCGCCGAAGGCAAGTGCAGCAACGGCCTGAACGAGTGCCTCGAAGCCTTCTCCAGCGAAACACAGGACGTCTTCGTCGTCGCGACAGCGAACATCTCCGTCAATCCCAACGACGTGCAAAATCTCTACCGCAACGTCGGCCCGGACTACGTCGACAAACTCGTCCGGCCGCGACTGCTGCAGATCCTCAAGGACGAGACGGTGAAGTACAAGAGCGTCGACATCGCGCCGAACCGTGAGCAGATCCGCGCGCAGATCCGCGACCGCATGCGCGGCGAACTCTCCGCCTTCTCGATCAACGTCGATGACCTGCTGCTCGACAACCTCGACTTCCGGCCCGAGTTCAAGCAGGCCATCGAGGCGAAGCAGATCGCCTCGCAAGAGGCTTTGCGGCAGCAGGAACTCGTCGCCGCAAAGGAAGCCGAGGCGCGCCAGAAGTCCGCCGAAGCGCAGGGCAACGCCGACAAACTCCGCATCGAAGCCACGGGACAAGCCGATGCGAACCGCGCCATCAACGAATCTCTGACGCCGCTACTCATCCAGTTCCAGGCGCTGCAGAAGCTTGCCGACAACGTCACCATCGCGCTAATCCCCAGCGGCAACGGGCTGATCATCGATCCAGCGACGCTGCTCGGCGGCAACACCGCGGCACCGTAGAGGGAGCAACCTTGGCGGCTGAGCCGAAGGAGACGATCGACTGGCTCGCGTGGCATGCCGAGTACGATGACCCCTCATCGCGGCTGTCGCAGCGTCTCGCCATCGTCCAGTCGCGGCTGCGCGACGAGATCGACCGGAACCCCGGACCGCTGCAAATCACGAGTATGTGCGCCGGCCAGGGCCGCGATGTCATCGGCGTGCTCGCGGCTCATCCACGACGCCACGATGCCTCGGTCGCACTCGTCGAACTCGACCCGCGCCTCGCCGAGACCGCGCGCAATGAAGCGGCCGCGGCCGGCATCAGCGCGATCGACGTGCGCTGCGCCGACGCTTCGCTCACTGACACCTACGCCGATCTGCCGCGCGCCGACATCCTGCTGGCCTGCGGCATCTTCGGCAACATCTCCGACGAAGACATCCGCCGGTGCATCGACCATCTTTCGATGTTCTGCGCCCCGGGTGCGTCGGTGCTGTGGACGCGCGCGACGCATCCGGAGCGCGACGTACCGGGGATGATCCGGGCGCACTTCTCCGCCGCCGGCTTCGACGAGATCGCGTTCGACGCATCCGACGCGACGACCTTCCGCGTCGGCGTCAATCGCCTCGTCGCTGCGCCGCGCCCGTTCGAGGCCGGCATCACGATGTTCACGTTCAGGCGCGGGCGTGCGGGCTACGGCGCGTGATCGGGGCTGTCTGTGTTGGCCGGG
>JANPBN010000306.1:0-6839 GCA_031430415.1 Dehalococcoidia bacterium | reverse complement strand
ATCAGGTTCTTCCGCATCTCCTCCTTGACGGAGAGCGGCTTGTAGCCCGATTGCTTGAGTTCGCCGAATGTCCGTGGCTTTCCTTCGGACGTCATAGTGGGTCATTCCTTCCGGTGATGCTTCAGCGCTCAACCCGTCGCGGTGTCATCGAAGAAGCGAGCAAACTCGTCGCGTTCGAACACCCGCAGAGGGATGGATTCCTCGGACGCCAGTATAACCCTCGCTGGCCCGTATTCCGTCGCGCCAATCGCGCGGCAGTCGATCTTGGCGGCCGAGAGCGCGGCGATGACCCGGCCCGCGTCGTCCGGCGCCACCACCGCAAGCAGCGCGCCCGACGCGATGAGTCCCAAAGGATCGAGCGCCAGCGCGTCGCACACAGCCTGCGTCTCGGGGAGCACGGGGATCGCCGCGGCGTCGACGCGGATCGTCATTCCCGCCGCCGCCGCGAGTTCGTGGAGTGCGGTCGCGATGCCACCCTCGGTCGGATCGTGCATAATCCGCGGTCGTGCCGCTTCGCACACCGTTTGCGCCGCCCGCACGACGCTGATGCCGGGGTCGACGAGCAGTTCGCGTGATCGTGCGATGGTCTCGTCCGGCACACCGCGGGCGACGAGCGTCTCGGTCGCCTCTTGCGCGAGGAGCGCAGTTCCCTCGACGGCGATGCTGCCCGCGAGCAGCACTACGTCGCCCGCCGCAAGTCCGTCCCCTGTGACGACGTCACCGCGTGTCGCCTCGCCGAGCATAGTGCCGGAAACGATCGGCCGGTCGAGGCCGATGGTGACCTCGGTGTGGCCGCCCACGAGCTCAATACCAAGCGCGTCACACGCTGTGGTGAGTTGTTGAAAGATCCGCCGCGGCAGATCGTCCGCGGCGCCCGGCGGCAGGAGTACGGTCGCCATGAACCACGCCGGCCTCCCACCCATGCAGGCGATGTCGTTCGCGTTGACGTGTACCGCGTACGAGCCAATCTGATCCGTCGCGAACGTCACAGGATCCATTGTCGCGACGAGCACGCGGCCACCGCCAATATCGATCACCGCGGCGTCGCATCCAACACCGGGTCCGAGCAGAACGCGCCGATCGCGGCGCGGCACGCGCGCCAGCAGGTTCGCCAGCTCTTCCTGCGGCAGCTTTCCCGCCCGAAGCGTCATCGTCCCGAGGCACGAGCGATGACGTGCGCACTGAACGCGTCGATGAGTTGCGGTAACAGGCGCCGCGCGCCCGTTCCGAGCGTCATGCCGACGAAGAAGTCACCGATGACACCGGCACCCTCCGCGCCGACCTCCACCTCGAGCGTGCAGCCCTCCGGATCGTCGAACAACTCAAACTGCAGGTAGGCCGCCTGCACACCGCGCGAGATCGGCACGTTGGAGTCGACGTACTCGCACAGCAGCAACGAAGGTTCCGTCCAGCGCGCGATGCGCCACTGGGTCCACTCACCGCCCTCGCTCCCATGTGCAATGAGTTTCGCACCAGGCCCGGCGGCGAACCCTTCTGCGACACTCATCTCCCGCATCTTTGGGAACCACGTCGGCCACGAAGGAAAGTCCGTCAGCACCGTCCAGATGTTGGACGATGGCGTGTCATATGCCTGGGCAGCGCAGTAAGACGGCATGGCGAGCAGGATAGCACCGTGAGCCATCCTCCGTGTGGCGCCGTCTCGCTGGCGGGCTTGCGCGCGAAGGCCCCCGTCCGACTGACGGGGGCCTTCGATTCATCTCGACAAGGGTTCCGGCGCTAGCAGGGCCCGAATTGTTGCGCCACCAACGAGAGATCAATCGCGTTCGTCACGCCGTCCCGGTTGATGTCGAAACCCAGGAGGTAGGCGGGTCCGAAGTGCACCGCCACGCCCTGCAGGTCGAGGGCATTCACGGTTCGGTCAGTGTTGGTCGTCGCCATCTCGCGTCCGTCCACGCAGCCATCGCCATCTGTGTCGGCCACCACCGGATTGGTCCGCCACCGAATGAACTCGGCTCCGTCGACCATCCCGTCGCCGTCTGTGTTCGACAGAAGTGGATTCGTTCCCAGGATCGCCTCGACCCCGTTCGATAGTCCATCCAAGTCGGAGTCGAACAGGGCGATGGCCGGAGGCTTGCTTGCGGCGTTGTTCGGGTTCGTCCCGAGGAAGCACTCCGCGCCGTCGGCTGCACGGTCTCCATCCGTGTCTTCCGCGAGAGGGTTCGTAGCGCCCGTTGCGCTGGCGCAAGGAGCACCACCCAACTCCGTGACATCGGAGAGTCCGTCGTTGTCGTTGTCCGGGTCACAGACGTCGCCCAGCGCGTCCGAGATCGGGTTCGTCAGGTCATCGAACGCCACCGACGGCGGCAGATTGATGAACTCGCCATCCTGGTTTTGCTGACCAGGGTTGGCGTTGATGATGCAGTTGTCTTCGTTCGCGTTGGCGTTCACGAACGCCTGTGAGGTTGCTTTCTTGTCCTTGAATCCATCGTTGTCCGTGTCGGGATCGCACGGGAGCGTCAGTTGTCCCAACTCGGCGACGTTAGAAACGGCATCAAGATCCGGATCGTTGAGCGCGTCGGCCACCAGCACGTCAAGGCACGAGTTCAGCACCTCGAAGCCATCCGGCATCGTGTCGGAGTCCGTGTCCGGCTGGAGCGGGTCCGACCCGTGCGTGAATACCTCGCCGCCATCGTTGACGCCATCGCCGTCGGTGTCGGCGTTGTTCGGGTCGGTGAGATAGGTGTTGACCTCGGCGCCATCGGGCAGGCTGTCGTTGTCGGTGTCGACGTCGTTCGGGTTCGTGAGCGTCACATTGACTTCCTGCGCGTCGCTCAGGCCATCACCATCGGTGTCCGCCAGGAGCGGCGAAGTTCCGAGCGTAAGCTTTTCCTGGCCATCGGACAGTGTGTCGCCGTCCGTGTCGGGATTGTTGGGGTTCGTGCCGATCACGAGCTCCTGCAGATCGTTCAGCCCGTCATCGTCCGAATCAGCGTCGTTCGGGTCCGTGCTGAACGTGTTCACCTCGGGACCATCGTTGATACCGTCGCCGTCGGAGTCCGCATCCAGCGGGTCCGTGAAGGTGACGTTGACTTCGGTTCCGTCGCTCAGCGCGTCGCCGTCGCTGTCGGCGACGTTCGGATTGGTGCCGGTCGAGTTCACTTCTTGGCCATCGCCAAGGCCGTCGTTATCCGTGTCGGCGTCGATCGGATCCGTGAACGTCACAAGGACTTCGAGGCCGTCGTTCAGGCCGTCGCCGTCGGTGTCCGGGTTACCAGGGTCCGTACCGATGAGGATCTCGTCGTCGTCGTCGAGTCCGTCACCGTCGCTGTCGTCCGGCGTGGCGGTGTTCGTGGCCGTCGCCGTCGACGTCTCCGTCGGCGTGTTTGTGGCCGTCGCGGTGTTCGTCGGCGTCGGAGTGTTTGTCGACGTCGCGGTGTCGGTCGGCGATGGCGTGTCTGTCGCTGTTCCGGTCGCTGTCGCGGTATTGGTGGGCGTATTCGTCGGTGTCGGCGTGGGCGGCAGAACGTTTACCACTGCCGGGAAACACGGCGTCGGCGAAGGGATGGGATAGCTGCATCCCAGGATCTCGTCGCCCCCGCCGTTGCCAACGCTCGCATTCGTCAGCGACAGGTTGGCCGTGCCCGTAGCCGACGCGGCGATGTTGTAGTGCACCGTAGCGAGTACGAGCGAACTGGGCGGCGGTAGCGGCGCCGTATTGCCGGCCCCAAAGCACGAGAGAAACGACGTAGACGCGGCCGGACTAGGGTCGGAATCGTTGTTCGGCGGGGGCAGCGAACACGACCAGAAGCTCGCGTTTGGCATCGTGTCGTTGTAGTCGGGATTGGCGTTCTTGTTAGCATCGACTCCAGCCGGAGGATTGAGAACCGGTTGGTTATCGTTGCGCACGTCGAAATTGAAGGCATCGACGTTCGCTCCCGCGACAATATCGACGTTAACCACGATGATGTCGACGTTCAGCGTTTGCGGCGACGCGCTGACGGGAACCGCGCAGATGTCCTGAATGCCAGTGAGCCCGGTGTTACAGTCGATCGCGATATATATGCCGGACGACGGCGGCGTGAACGCGAACGCGGTCCGCGAATTGGTTCCCCCACTGCGTCCAAACGATGCCGCGATGATGGCGAACGTTGCCAACGTGAGAAACAGGGCGGCGCGAAGCGATGACTTCCATGCCATAGTGAAAAAAACCTCCGGGCGGGGACGCGCACATCTTGCTTCGGGGAAAGAGATTCCTTGACGGCTATCTTACGCCCTCACCGTCCGATGTCAAGCGCAGATGCTTCACCGACACGCGCGCGGCGCCTCGAACGGCGCCTTCGGTCGGGCAAGACGTGTCCGATGTTGTTGATGGGGTGAGCGCCGGACCGGATCGCAGGGGTGTCGCGCGAGGCGACGGCGCCCTTCGGTGTGGTCACTGTCGGACGCAAGGAGTGCAGGTCCCTGGATCCGGCCCGGCGACATTTGCGCCTACGCGGATTGCGGCCGCGGAGGGGCGCACGACGCTCGATCGCCCGAACGAGATGCACGAGGGGTGCGCAGACCGGCGTCACGAGGGTCAGGGTCAGGGGTTGGGGTGACGCGACGCCGGCCTGCTTCGTTCGTGGGAACGCAGTCTTGCAGACGGAGGTCGCGTCGCAGGTCCCACGCGCCGGCAAGAGACGCCACGACCGGACGATCCGGACGCGCACCCAAGACGAGCGCAGTTGTGGTGTTGCGGTGCACGTGATCTCTCCGTCTAGAGGACGGAGTGCCCCGATTACCCCCGATCCGCAGCGGAAAGGGGCGGAATTCTCCGGCCTCTCAGGTGCCTTCGGCGGCTCGGCGGCCATGTCTCGGATGAGGTGTAGGCCCGTAGCTTTGCGTCGCCGCCTTTCGGCGGGTTTGCCTTTGTCGGAGCGATCTTGTTGTCACTCAACGTAATCGGCGGCATCGCCACGATCTGTTGGGCTCCGGAGGTGCAATTCCGGAAATTGACTTCGATGATCTGCCTAACCGCTTCGAAACACGTTTCGGCATGCGGCGCCCTTACAGTGCTCTCAGCACACCGCTCTGCCGAGATCACAGGAGGCGTACATGATTAAACGGAAGATCCTTGTTTTGCTCGCAGCCACAGCCGCGGTGGTAGCGATCGGCGCCGGCGCCATCGCAGTCGGAGCGCAATCGCAGGAGGGAACCGGCACATCGTTCCTCGACCGCGTCGCGGCAAAACTCGGAATCGACACACCCAAACTCGAACAGGCGATCAAGGACACCCGATCAGAAGACATTGACAAAGCTGTCGCCGACGGCGTTCTCACACAGGAGCGGGCCGACGCGCTGAAGCAGCGCCTCGAAGACCTGCCCCTCGATGGTCCCGGCCCGTTCGGTGGATTCGGCCACGGCAAGGGATTCGGCATGGAGTTTCGGGACGGACCCGGCGAATTTAGATTCGGCTTCTTCGGCCCGGGCTTCAACATGGAGGACGCCCAGCAGAAGCTCGCCGACTACATGGGCATCTCGGTTGACCAGTTGAAGACAGAACTCCAGGCGGACACTGCCACACTCGCCACCGTCGCTGAAGCGCACGGCAAGAGCCGCGACGACCTGAAGACGTTCATTCGCAGCGAGGCCAAGGCCAAGCTCGATGAGGCTGTCGCAGGTGGAACGCTCACGCAGACCCAGGCCGACGACATGCTGACGAAGCTCGACGCGCACGTTGACATGCTGCTCGACCATCCCCTCTTTGGCGGTCGCCACATTCGCCCGTTCGGGCGCTTCCCGGACCTCGACGATGGCACTGACGAAAGCGACGACGGCACTGCCGTCCCGCAGCAGGGCGGCACGCTGATCGTACCGGCGCGCAGCTCCTAAGGGCGCCTGGCAGACGGCAGGGACGGATCTCGTCCCTGCCGTTTCTCTTATATTGGAGACGCAACATTTATGAACGAACACGAGTCGCAAGCCCGTATCCTCGTTGCCGACGACGACCGCAACATCGCCGATCTCGTTCGGATGTACCTCGCGAAGGCCGGCTATGACGTGGTTGTCGCAGCAGATGGCGACATCGCTCAGAAGTTGCTTCGCGAGCAGTCGTTCGATCTTGCGGTGCTCGACATCATGATGCCCGGCGTTGACGGCCTGCAGATCATCCGCGGGCTTCGTCGGCGCGGCGAGCTGCCGGTCATCTTTCTCTCTGCCAGGTCATCCGACATCGACAAGGTCGCCGGCCTTCAACTCGGCGCAGACGACTACGTGACGAAGCCGTTCAATCCCACCGAACTCGTCGCCCGCGTGCAGTCCGTGCTGCGCCGCAGCCGTACCGCGGTTGACCAGGTTCCCGAGACCATCGCGCTCGGCGAACTCGCCATCGACATCCCGAACCGGCGCGCCGGCCTCCGTGGCCACGCGATGACCCTCACCCCAAAGGAGTTCGATCTCCTCGCCACCTTTGCCCGCTTTCTCAACATCACGCTGGATCGCGAGAAACTCCTCGACCTCGTCTGGGGTACGTCGTTCTACAGCGTTCGTACGGTCGATGTGCATATCGTTCGGCTGCGGAGCAAACTCGAAGGATCCGGGCTCAAGATCGAAACTGTCTGGGGCAGCGGATACCGCCTTGTCGAGGCAGTACCCGCCTGATGGCTTCTCTGCGGTCGTTCGTGTTCAGTCTCCAGACAAAACTCGTCCTGGCGATGACCCTCGTCATTCTGCTCGCACTCGGGTTGGCCGGGACGGTCTTCGTCGTCCGTGAGCGCGACAATCGGCGTGACCAGGCGCTCAGCCGCGTTGCCGCGGCATCGCCCGCGATTTACCAGCAAGCATTCTTCGCGATCCTGCCTGACGCTGCAGGCGATGATCCGTTCACCGACACTCTGACC
>JANPBN010000305.1:0-1619 GCA_031430415.1 Dehalococcoidia bacterium | reverse complement strand
GCGCGCACGATGGACCGAGATCGTGCCCGCGGCGATCGGCATCGCCGTCATCGGCATCGTCTTCTTTGTGGTCCTGCCACGCATCGCGAACTACGGCGACGTGTGGAGGACGGTCAGGGAGGTCTCCTGGCCCTGGGTCCTTGCGCTGATCGCGGCGGCAGTACTGAACGTCGCGACGTTTGGGCCGCCGATTATGGCGGCGTTGCCCGGGTTACGCTACCGCGCGGCGCTCGCCAGTTCCCTCGCCTCGACGGCGTCGACGTACGTCGCGCCCGGGGGGCCAGCGGTCGGGATTGCGCTGTCGTTCGCGATGCTCAAGGGGTGGGGATTCCCGTCGAAGGCGATCACGACGGCGGTGACGCTGACGACGGTGTGGAACCAGTTCATGACGTTCGGCATGCCATCGCTGGCGTTCGCGTTGCTTTCGGCCGAAGGCGGAAGCCAGCCGCTGCTGCGATCAGCGGCGACGGCGGGACTGATCGTGCTTGCGGTGTCCAGCGCGGGATTGGCGGTGGCGCTGAGCAGCGCGCGGCTGGCTCGCGCGATCGGCGATGCGGCGAGCGCTATCGCTGATGCGGGGCTGCGACTGGTTCGGCGCCGACCGGTCACGTGGTCCGGTGAATCGCTGGTCGCGTTTCGCGAGGGTACGCGCGACCTGCTGCGCCATCGATGGCACTTGCTCACATTTTGGACGCTGGCCGGGCACTTGACGGTGTACGCCGTGCTCATCGTCACGCTGCGGGCGCTTGGTGTCGATGGAGATCAGGTGAGCCTGGCGGAGTCGTTCGCCGCGTGGACGATCGCCCGCGTGATCGGCGCGATCCCGATCACGCCGGGCGGATTCGGGCTCGTCGAGGTCGGCCTGACGGGCGCGCTCGTCGGCTTCGGCGCATCGGACGCTGACGCGGTCGCCGCGGTGTTGGTGTACCGGTTCCTGACGGTCGGACCGCCGCTGCTGCTCGGCGTCATCGCGGGCGCAACCTGGCGGCAGCACAATGACGCTGACGTGAGCGACGGTCGGGCGATCGAGGGATGATCCTCGCGCGGAATCATCCGGTACGCTGCACGTGGGAGCGTACTCGCGCGAGGAGGCGGCCGTTGGACGACATGAAGATCACGTACGCGGTAGGAACGGATGGCGCGCGTACGGCGACGCTTCCGCCGGAGTCCTTGGCCTACGCGTCGGCGTTCCTGCACGACACGGCGCTCGGAAGTACGGCGGAGATCGCGGCGGCTATTCAGCAGGGGCACGACGCCGTCATCCGGAACATCGCTGGCCTGAGCGACGAGCAGGCGGTGCACGTGTCGGCGCCGGGCGAGTGGTCGATCCTCGACGCGATGGCGCACATCGTGACGGTCAAGCAGATCTGCGTCGCGCTCTCATCGAGCCTGGCAATCGGGCAACTGCCACCGGGCTTCGGTCCGGCGCTGGAGAACGAGACGGCGCAGGACGGCGTCACGGTTGTGCGCTTCAAGACTATCGCCGAAGCGCGCGCGGCAGCGGAGTCCGCGCATGGCGCGCTGCTGGCCACCGTCGCGCGACTCGACGAGGCCTCGCTCGAGATGCGGTTCTCGCACTTCTTCTTCGGCAGCCTCAACGCGCGCGAATGGGCCTGCTT
>JANPBN010000304.1:0-1923 GCA_031430415.1 Dehalococcoidia bacterium | reverse complement strand
GCTCGTTCTCGGGATGTCGCTGATGTTCCTGCCGCTCATCATGAAAGTTCCGGGCAAGCTCGAAGTGAGCGTGCCGGGCCGCGTGTTTGCGTGGATCGGCGTGATCTCCTACACCGTGCTGATCATCAACGAGCCGATGCGATCCGTGACCCACACGATGCGCGCCGAGCATGCCGCCTTCGTCTGGGACTTCCTGTGGATCGGCGTGTTCTACATTCCTCTCACACTGCTCTTCGCGCGGCCGGCCGCCGTGCTTCTCGGCCTCGTCGAGCGCGACACCGGCGGTAACACGGGCGCCCAGTCGCCGCGGACCGCGCGCGAGGGCAAGGGAACCGCTTTACATCGCTGACTTTTCGTCCTGGATTGTGCGTACGGAGCCCATGCTCTGCATTGCCGCGTCACCGGGCCGATGCTAGGATCGGCAGAACATCCATCAATGCCCTCGAACGCCAATGCGCTGCGAGGATGTGTACCCGGAGATACCCGTCCCGATGGCCGTCGCCGCTACCCGCGCGTCACTGTTTGCCCGCCCCGATCGCCGGGCGCTGGTCACTGCTGTCCGCCAACTTACGCGCCACGTGCCACTCCTGCTCGTGCTCGGCCTCGTTGTCGGCATCCACGTGCCGACGCTCGACTACTACTTCTTCGGTGATGACTTCCTCGTCCTCGGCGATGTTCAGACGCGCAGCTTTGGCGACTACATGCGCGATGTCGTGCTCCTGCGCGATCTGACGCCGAACTGGCGCCCGTTGACCATGGCCATCTACTACGCCGAGTTCCACCTCTTCGGTTTCGATGCGATGGCCTGGCGCATCGCCAACCTGACGTTGCACGTTGCGAGCGTCGTGCTGCTGTACGTGCTTGTGCTCTCGATCTCAAAGCGCGTGTTCGTCGCCGCAGCGGCCGCGCTCATCTTCGGCGTCTCCGCGTCGGCAGTGCACACCGTTACCTACATCACTGCGTTCCCGCATGTGCTCAGCCAATTTCTGCTGATCGGATCGCTGTTGTCGCTCCACCTGTACGTGCAGGGCGGCGAACGGAAGTACGGCCTCTACTGGTTGTCGTTCTTCGCGTTCGTCGCCGGATTCCTCGCAAACGAAGGTGGCGTCGTCATTGGCTCCGTGCTGCTCGTCTACTACGCCACGTTCAGCTTTCCCCACCGGCGCGATGTCCTCGACTTTACGATGAAGATGGCCCCGTTCGCTCTCGCTGCGGTCTTGCTCATCGGTGGGCTGTCCGGCTGCGGCTGTCAGGGAGTCGATGCCGGCTTCTACGGCGTCGGCTGGCACATGCCCAAAGAGACCTGGATATACATGGCGCGCCTGGCATATCCCGTCGGCGCGATCTCCCTCGAACCATCCGCGATGGAGTGGATCTGGGGGTCGATCGTCATTGGCTTTGCGATCTTCTTCTTCATTCGCGGCCCCCACCTGGCGCGGTTCGCCGCCGTCGGCCTCGTCATCGGCGTCGCGCCGTACGTCCCCGGGAAGATCTGGACCGCGACGCGCTACACCTACATGTCGCTGCCGTTCTTCGCCATCCTCGTCGCCGTTGCAGCGGGCTTCGTCCACCACTACGCCGTGAAGCTCAACCGGCCGATTGCGCACCTACTCGCCGCTGCCGCTCTCGTCGCCGTTGGCGGATTGTACGCCTGGCAGACGATTTATCAGACCGACCCGTTCCTGAAGGACACCGCCCGTTGGGAATTGCTCGTCGATGACCTGCGCGCCGCCTATCCGGAAGTCCCGGCTGGCAACACCGTCTACGTCATCGAGGACGAAGGCCTGTGGTCAAACCCGTACTGGCAGCCGACGTGGATGACCTCGGTCGGGCACGCCCTCTGGGGCGATGACGTGTCCGTCCGAGCGCTCCCGGCTTCAGACTTCGTGCGCCTGCGTGAGACTCTTGACGGCCCGTTGTATC